>JANWXY010000051.1 GCA_025057135.1 Bacteroidia bacterium
TGCCTCTGAGGCTCTCTCTATCTCCTCTTCCGTAGTTGGGAGGCCGACCGAGAAGCGCAGCGTTGCTTTCGCCAAGTCAGGGGGGTGGCCCATAGCTAAGAGCACATGAGAGGGCTCTGGTCGGGCTGAGGTACAGGCAGACCCTGTAGCTGCAGCCACCAGAGGCATACGAGCCAAAATATCCGAAGCTTTTATGCCCGGGAAAGAGATGCTCAAAGTATTTGGAAGGCGTGGTGCAGATGCTCCATTTACCATAGAGAGGGGATAAGCAGCCCGAAGGTTAGCCTCAAGTTTGTCGCGCAGAGCAGCTTGCCTATTGTACTCTGTGGGCAGCCTTTGGAGGGATAGCTCAAATGCTTTACTCATCCCTACAATCAATGGTACAGGTAGCGTGCCGCTGCGAAGGCCTCTTTCATGTCCTCCCCCAAAAATCAGTGGCTTCAGAGTCACTCTCGGGGCCCGGCGCTTTACATAGAGAGCCCCGATGCCCTTCGGTCCATAGAACTTATGCGCTGAGAGCACAGCCATATCCACGTCCAGCTCTACCAGTGTAAAAGGAATTTTCCCCACTGCCTGAGTCGTATCGCACAGAAATAGAGCGCCTGCTTCATGAGCTATTGTGGTCAGCTCTCGTATGGGCTGAATAACGCCGGTCTCGTTATTGGCGAGCATTACCACGACCAGCAGAGTATCTGAGCGCAGAGCGCCTCTAAGCTGATCTGGCGAAATAAGTCCCGCTTTGTCTACCGGGAGGGTCTCTATGGTCCAGCCCCATTCAGAGAGAATACTGAGCGGATCGAGAACGGCTTTGTGTTCCGTCGCAGATACAAGAATATGTCGCCGGGCAGAGGACTCGTATGCTTTGGCTAAACCGAAAATGGCCAGATTGAGCGCCTCAGTAGCCCCACTAGTGAATATGATCTCTTGCGAGCTGACCCCCAAGCCGCTGGCTAAGTTTTGACGGGCGGCTTCTACGGCATCCAGGGCCTCTTTCCCCCACAAATGAGGACTGGCTGGATTGCCGAAAAGGTGCATAAAGTAGGGACGCATCGCCTCCCATACTTCGGGAAGTACGGGGGTTGTGGCGTTATAGTCCAGATATATCCCCTGAGGCATTATCGGACGGTACGGCTAAGGATAGACTCTACGAGCTCCTCTAATGGTTTGAAGGCAAGCGCTATCAGGGCTTTGAGCCCAAAAGATATGAAGTTAGCCCACTGGCTGGTAGTACCTGATGCCGTTCGCTCAATGTAGTATTCTATGAGTTCGGTTATCATGAATACTACTATGGCACTAATGCCGAGTACAGTAAGGGCTTTTCGGCGCCTTTGACTCTCTTGGAGAGCATTTAAGGTTTCTTGAAGTTCGCGGTTTTTTTGGCTGAGCTGTCTATTATACTCGGCGATTTCTTCATTTTTTCTTGCCAGCTCTTCATTAGCTGCGCGAAGCTTGGCTTGGAGGCGGTCCCCCATCCGGACTAATAGCCGAGCATCTTTGAGTAGATTGCCGTAGTGCTGCTGTATCTCGCATAGTCTATCTCGTTCGGGAGAGCCTTCGGGGAGCTCTTTTATCCATAGGTTTATTTTTTCCGCTCCCGCCTCTTCCCGTTCA
Source organism: Bacteroidia bacterium (assembly GCA_025057135.1). Lineage (GTDB taxonomy): Bacteria > Bacteroidota > Bacteroidia > SpSt-205 > SpSt-205 > SpSt-205. The sequence goes on from JANWXY010000051.1 coordinate 1,612, forward strand.
AAGCTGGCGCTAATCTGAGTGTAGGATTCTCGCCGTTTTTCATTCATCTATCGCTACCAGCTCAAAGGGTACTTTCACAGCGGCTTGATAATCCAGTCCAGCATCTTCCATCTCTGTGTCTTCCTGTAAATAAAGCCAGCGTATCTGCATCGCTTGCCCTCGCTCATGTAAAGCTTCAAAGAGCCTGAGTAAATCCAAAAGAACCTTAGCGGTGCTGGTATTGAAGTATTCTAAGCGTATTTCTATGGTGAGAAGCTTTGAGGAGGGGACGACTTTCTGCGACCAGTTCTGTACCCATTCAAGTACTGGTCCATAAAACTTCAGTGAGTTTTCAGGGTAAGAATTTCCGCCTATAAAGAAGTAATACGCTTCAGGATCAAATCGTATCTCAGGTGTAGTGAAGGTGGGCTCTATAATCAGCTTTTCTGAGGTCGTCAGGTCACTCATATGTTCAGATGAAAAAAAGTAGCTTTGACGGAAAACCAGCTATATTCCCCATCTGCAGGGATGAGCTCGTATTCAAATAGGTCAGACTTGAAAAGCACCTGTACGAGGCCAAGCCCCGCTCCGCCACTGTCTGAAAAAGACCCTTCTGTCAAGGTATTGTAGTGTAGCGCTTCTAAATCTTTACGAGGCATTTGAGTTAGGTTTTGGAGGTAGGTTTGGAGGAAAAGTTCTTGACTGTAATGAACCAAATTCCTCGCCTCAAGGATGAATCCCTGGTCTGAACGGCTAAGAGCGAGCAGGGGTGGATATTTCTCGTCGTTAGCGCTGTACCTAATGATATTCTGAGCTAACTCTATCAGGGAGGATACGATTCGTCGCCGAAGGGGGACACGCACAGCTTCCTTCTGAAGAGCTTTGTCTATGTTATGGACAAAATGAGATAGAACCTCCATGTCTAAAACTCCCTCATGCCTAAATAGAAGGCGATGTTCGTATGATACGGTCATGGGGTACCCTCTTAGCAAAGGTACAAAAATTTTAGTCATGGTGAGACGCTCATACCATATCCTACCAGAGCAAACTCTCGTACAGCTTCTGTCCGAAACGAGGGAATGCTTAAGATATAAAACTTAGCGGGGGCTCCAGCTATACCACCCAAGTAATGATGAGGAGGGTCTGTGCCAGCTGTATTTTCATAGGATATAAAGAGCTTCTTACGAATAGGGTCTGTGCCGATACCCCTCGGCAAATGTCCTGCCCCATAAATATGGGTCAAAACCCGAAGCCTCTCTGCATCTATCACTGCGACAGCTCCAAGCTTATCCCCTTGTAGGAGTGGAGCCTGAGCTTTTAGACAGGCTACAAAAAGAAGTCCATCTTGATAGGTCATTAGTTTAGGAGCTGCGGCGGTCGGAAGCACAGCAACCAGACTGTCATTTGTCCGGAGAAATACTCGGACCTCATTGGAAGCATCACAGCTTACGAAGTAATACCGTCCCGAAGGTTCGGCTAAAATCTGATATGGTCCCCATCTCTGGTCAATCTGAGGTAAAGTCCCTGGAACTAAGGGTATCTGATGGAAATCTATGAAGCGTTGCCTATCTGGGCTGATTTCCACTTTGGTGATATAATTTCCCGCATTTGCTGTTACATACGCATAGCGGAAATCAGGCGTTATCCATAGGCCGTGAGGGCGCGCCAAAATCTGTGCGAAAGGATCGTGAAGCGTATCTAAAACCCGCATATTCTCTGCATCGAGGAGCGTAAGTTTCGTAGGAGCGACATCTGTGAAGTGCGTGATTATGGCGTATTTTCCATCGGCGCTAAACTCTATATGAGCTGGGTCTGGTCCGACTTCCACGCGTCCGACTTTCTCATAGTTATCGGTACGATACTTCTCCACGGCAGCACCGGCTATAAGCGTCACATAAAAAAATTTCCTGTCGGGCGATATTTGAATATAGTGAGGGCTCTCTATCTGTCCGGGGCGTATGCCCACTGGAATTTGACGAAGTAAGTGGTAACTATCTAAGTCAAAAACAGCTACGACATCACTACCAGAAGCACAAACGAAAGACTTACGGCGGGAGCGTGTCAAAGTCTCTCCCCAGGGCAAGCGTCCATCAGCGGCAGGAGCACCACGAGCGATCCATGAGCGAAGCACTTCTAACTCCTCCCCTGAGAGGAGATTTTTCCTATCAGATGTAGGGGGAGGGCATGTGGGAGTGCTGATAGGGCCCCAAGTAGAGTCCGGATTTACCTTCCACAAAAGGTGAGACCACTGGGTATCGTAAGGCACCACAAGCGGAATCTCCCGACTTGGACCATAGAAAAGGCTGTCCCAGCTGGTAAAATCAAGTTCGCTTGAGGCTGACATAGATGCCGGCATAGGGTGAGCGCTCATTGACGCGGGAGAGTTGTCTCTTTGCCCACTATGGCAGCCTGCGCATCGCCTAAGCAAAATTTTAGCCACTGGCTCTGGGAAGCCACTCTCCTTTGCTAATGGAGGCGGGTTAATCTCCCGGCAGCTGATGACCACTAAAAGGATAGCCAGTCGCCACATCTATCTAAATATAAGCACAAGTCCCCATATCAAAATGTGTAGTTAAGGTAGCGGGCCCTCAGGCTTTCGTGACTGATACCCCAGCCGTCACGGTAAGGATTTTTTTACATATTCCTCTATCACTTCCAGGGCTCGTTCCAGCTCGGTTGGCTCGCTACTCAAAGCCGGCAGGGTATAGGCTACATTTCCCAGTGGTCGCAGATATACCCCTCTTTCCATTCCGAAGGCTTTTAGGGCGGTGCGATGTGGAGCGAAGTATCCCTTTTCTCCTGATGGCAGTTCTATCGCTAAGACGAGCCCTAAATGCCGTGCAGGTATGGAGGGATGAAGACCTTTCCATTGATTGGCCAGCTCTTCTTGTTTCTTTGTGAGTATTCTGAGCTTTTCTAAGGTTTCGGCTCTTTGCCAGAGTTCCAGGTTGGCGGCGGCGGCGGCGGCGGAGAGCGCATTTCCTGTATAAGAATGGCCGTGATAAAGAGCTTTTTCCTTTTGGGGTGAATGGAAAGCGGAAAAAATTTTCTCACTGACCATCGTCAGGCCCATGGGTAGGAATCCTCCAGTCAAGCCCTTTGATAGACACAATATGTCGGGTTTCTCCTCGCACTGCTGAGTAGCAAAGAGAGTACCCGTCCTTCCGAAGCCTGTGAAGACTTCATCTGCGATGATTATTGCTCCCGTGCTTCGTACTACTCGGACGATGGCATCCCAATAATGAGCAGAGAAGGTTCGCATACCTGCTGTACCTTGTAGGAGTGGTTCGCCGATAAATGCGGCGATGTCCTTCCTTTGACTGAGGCTTCGCAAGGTAGTCTCTAAGTGCTCATGGTTTTCGGGGGAAGGAAAAGGCAGCCACTCTACGGAAAAGAGATACTCATCAAATGCTGCCGTAAATGGGCTTCGGGCGGATACGCTCATGGCGCCGAAAGTGTCGCCGTGATAAGCCCCTTCCAATGCGAGGATGAAGCGGCGCGTTTCGCCTCGGTTGCGGAAGTACTGGATGGCAACCTTAAGAGCTACTTCCACGGCTGTGGAGCCGTCGTCTGAGAAAAATGCCCACGGGAGCCCAGTTAGCCTACCCAGTTCGTCTGCTACCCATTCCGCCGCTGGATGGGTGAAGTCTGCAAATAGTACCTGCTCAATGGTATGCGCTTGACGAGCTATGGCTTCGGCGATGTAGGGATGGCAATGTCCGTGTACAGTCACCCACCATGCACTGACACCATCCCAAAAAGTCCGCCCATCCTGAGCGTATAAATAAGAGCCTTGTGCCCGTACGATCATCGGCGGTATAGGGGCTCCGTCGTAATGAGAAGTATAAGGTCGCCATATAGGCATGCCGCAAGGTTACAGCTTCTGCGATATGCTTCCAACGCTACAAGTATCGCCATGGTCATAAGCGCTTATCCTGATACGATCGCAGGGGTGTGTGGTGTCCCTCAGCGAAGCATTTTCTACATTTGCTCTGGCTCATGAAAGAGGATAGATATAGCCCTGGATTAGAAGGTATCATCGCCGCGGAGACGCGCATCTCTTTTCTAGACACGGAGCATGAAGAAATCGTCATTCGCGGCTACAACCTTTTAGAGCTCATTCGCAAAGTGAGCTATGAAGCCGTAGTCGGCCTGCTTTTAGATGAAAAGCTACCTGATGGTAGCAGGCAGCGCGAGCTTTCTCAGGCTATGGTGCAAGCCCCAGTGCCAGCACCTGTGTATGATATACTACGCAAACTGCCCGCTTCCATGCACGCTATGGATCGCTTGCGCACGGCAGTGTCAGCGCTCGCTGGGTTTGACCCCGAAGCTAACTCCACCTCTCCTGAGTCGGAACGCCTTCGCGCCCCCCGGATGATTGGACAGATCGCTCAGATCGTTGCCAACCTCACGCATATCGCAGAGGGAAGAGAGCCTCAGGGGTTTTTCCCTGAGTATAGCTTCTCAGAAAACTTCCTTCGCGCTATCGTTCGGCGGGATGTCAGCGCCCCAGAGGTCCGAGCTTTTGAACAAAGCTTGATTGCTTATGTGGAACACGAGCTGCCCAACTCTACTTTTGCAGCGCGAGTGGTAGCTTCTACGCTATCAGATGCCTACGGCGCACTCACAAGTGCCGTTGCTTCTCTAAAAGGTCCCCTACATGGCGGAGCAAATGAAGCCGTCATGTATATGCTCCTGGAAGCCAAAGATGTAAGCGGCTTGGACCAGCTTATCCGAAGGAAACTATCGCAGAAAGAGCGCATCATGGGGTTTGGGCACAGGGTATATATGCGGCGAATGGACCCTCGGGCGCAGCTCCTCAAGGAGGTACTGCACGAGCTTATCAGCGCACGCGGAGAAGGTCAAGTGTATGCCGACATGTGTCAGCGTGGGGAGGATATCATGCGGACCGAGAAAGGATTGTATCCTAACTTGGACTATTACGCCGCTCCTGTATATTACCTTTTGGGTATCCCGATAGAGTTATACACGCCCATATTCTTTGCTGCGCGAAGTGCAGGTCTTTTGGCTCACATTATAGAGCAGCATCGAGAAAATCGTCTTTATCGCCCCCGCGTTTTATACACAGGCCCCAGAGGTTTGAGCATATGAGTCAGTACGATGCAGTACTACAAGAAATAGCGGATTTCATCATAGACCAGCCAGTTCAGAGTACAGAGGCTATAGAGACAGCTCGTTTGGCTTTGATGGACTCGCTGGCGTGTGCTTTCATGGCGCTCAGCAAGCCAGAATGCACTAAACTCATCGGCCCGATAGTGCCTGGAACTATTGTCCCAAAGGGTGTCCGAGTACCGGGTACGGCCTACGTACTTGACCCGGTTCAGGGCGCTTTTGCAATCACAGCACTTATCCGCTGGCTCGACTACAATGATACATGGCTGGCGAAGGAATGGGGGCACCCTTCTGATAACTTGGGTGCGCTCCTATCTACCATGGACTATATCAGCCAGCGTCGTCGCTATTTCGGAAAAAAGCCCTACACGATCAGCGACCTGCTCGCTGCTATGGTCAAGGCCTATGAAATCCAGGGTGTGCTTGCCCTGGAAGTCAGCCTTAATCGGCGCGGCTTTGACCATGTACATTTTGTGAAAATCGCTTCAGCAGGACTGGCTGCATATTTGCTTGGAGGGGGGAGGGAAGAGGTGCTAAGTGCGCTTTCCCATGCATTTATCGATGGGGCAGCGCTACGTACGTATCGCCATTTTCCTAACACAGGACCCCGTAAATCTTGGGCAGCAGCTGATGCTACCAGCCGAGCAGTACGATTGGCGCTATTCGCCGTAGCTGGGGAAACAGGGTATCCCACGGCGCTCACGGCACCTACCTGGGGCTTTGATGCAGTGGTAATGGGCGGCAATCCCGTCAAGCTCGCCCGTCCTCTCAGTAGCTATGTCATGGAGAATGTCCTTTTCAAAGTATCCTATCCTGCGGAGTTTCATGGGCAGACAGCCGTTGAAGCAGCCCTCAAGCTCCATCCTCAGGTAGGTCATCGTTTGGAGGAAGTGGAACGCATTATAATCGAGACCCAAGAGTCCGCTGTGCGGATTATAGATAAACGAGGACCCTTCCGCAATCCAGCCGATCGCGACCATTCTTTGCAGTACATGACGGCGGTCGGGCTCATTTTCGGTGAGCTTACGTACGCTCATTACGAAGAACCGATTGCTTCTGATGAACGGATACATTCGCTCATCGCCCGGATGGAGGTCCGAGAGAATCCTACTTTTAGTCAAGACTACTTAGACCCCGAAAAGCGCTCTATCGCTAACTCTGTCCAAGTCTTTTTCAAAAATGGCGACAGTACCGAAAAGGTTACCGTAGAATACCCCGTCGGCCATCGCCGTCGTCGTCAAGAGGCGATCCCACTTTTGAGAGAGAAATTTTCAGAAGCTCTAAAAAAAGTCTACCCCGCCAAAAAAGTCCAGCGACTCTATCATCTGGTAGCAGAGTCATCAGCGTTCTACGAAATGGACGTAGATGAGTTTTTAGAGCTTATGATGCATCCCGGCGATAGTGGGGCTTATGGACGCGTGGCTTCTTAAGTCTCCTACTGCACAGCCCGAACTTTCAGCCCTCTTTCTAAGAAAAGTCAAAGGTGGTCGGCTAATCTTACCCGGCGCTCATGACCCCCTCACGGCTTTGTTGGCACGAAAGGCAGGATTCTCTGCGCTTTATTTGTCGGGCGCGGCGTTTTCTGCAAGTATGGGAATGCCTGATTTGGGCCTTTTCACTTTACAAGAGCTCGTTGAACGGGCTCGGGCGATTGTCCGCGCCACAGCGCTGCCTTTACTTGTAGATGCGGATACAGGATTTGGTGAAGTCTTAAATGTTGTGCGTACGGCTCGGGAGTTGGTAGAAGCCGGGGTAGCGGCTATTCAGTTAGAGGATCAGCAGATGCCTAAAAAGTGCGGACATCTCAGTGGCAAACAGCTGGTTCCCCCTGAGGCTATGGCAGAAAAGATTTATGCTATCAAAGCCACTTACCCTTCTTTGGTCATTGTGGCGCGTACGGATGCCCAAGCCATAGAAGGAATAGAAGGAGTTCTAAATAGAGCACAGCTTTATGTGAAAGCTGGCGCCGATATTATCTTTCCCGAAGCCCTTACTACGGCTGAGGAGTTCCGTCAGGTGCGTCAAGCGGTGTCCGTCCCCCTTTTAGCCAATCTCACTGAGTTTGGTAAAACGCCTCTCGTGTCCGCTGAGGAGGTTTTCGCTTTGGGGTATGAAATAGCTCTCTTCCCTGTATCTGCTCTCCGTATCGCTGCCCAAGCCGTAGAAAAGTTTTATATGCACCTGATAAAAACGGGAAATGCCCAAGCTCTACTTTCTGAGATGCAAACTCGCAAAGAGCTTTACGAACTTATAGCTTACACCGACTACGAGCGATTTGACAAAAGTGCAGCCGAAAGCGTGCAGAACCTTATATAACCCACTTACTAATACAGGTTCCTCGCTAACTTGGACTGCCTTCCCTGCGGTTAGGGCCCTGCGCTGAGGTAGAAAGGGACACGCTGGGGTGGGGGGTAATCAGAGCTAATCTGGCTTACAGCGCTACGGCTTCTCTTAGGGAGGGGAGAGATGTCTAATTTTCGCCTCTATCCAGCGCAGCCGCTCTTGACTATCCTTGTAGAGTGCAGTGTGCAATCCATAGGCTTCCCATAATGAGGCTACGGCTTCTGCGTCGGGAGGGAAAAGTTCGGCAGCTATGATGCCGCCGGGCGATAGGTGTTTAGTCGCCATCTCTGCCAGTTTTTCATAAAGAGACAATCCCGAGCAAAAAATAGCATCAGGCGGCTCGTATAGTCTGACATTCAAGCCTGTCTCCGCATAGTTTATCCACGGCACATATGGCGGATTACACACGATGAGATCCCATTTATGAGGAAAGTAGGTAGGTAAAGGGGATGCACCAAAGGTTACTTGTTCTACACGGATAGAGCAGCTATTCAGAAAGGCATTTTTGCGAGCAAGATTTACAGCTTTGGGGCTTTTGTCTATCGCATAAACCATAGAATATGGAAACTCTTTGGCAAAAAATATAGCCAACGCCCCGGACCCTGTGCCTATGTCTAAAATAGTCTTCGGAGGACTTTTGCTCAGCATTTGTCTCAGTCTGTAAGCCCATTCTTCTGTTTCTGGACGAGGGATAAATACACCAGGAGTGATTTCCAGTCGTATTGAGCCGAAGGCTACTTCTCCAATGATATAGGCGAGTGGCTCATGACGTAGAAGTCGGGCTATGGCGTTTTCCCAACGAGGGAGTAGCTCTTCTGGGAAAGGTGCTTGCCCACTTGAAGCCAGCCACACTTTTGGCCATTCGGGTATAAAGTGGCTAAATAGAGCCCTTATGATGGACTCTGACTCGCTCAGGGAATATACTTCCCTCAGGCGATAGATTGCTTGCTTGCGCAGCTCTGCCAGAGAGATTATCGGCTTGCCACCCACTCTAAGGGATTTACGGGCGATTTTCCCTTGTAAATGAGAAAGTATAACTGCGGGGGCTCGTTGCCTACATTATTTCCAAGGCGTCCGATTGGGGTAAGGATGCCCACAGATTGCCCTGGCTGCACAAAGGTCTCTTGCAGTCGCGCATAAACGGTTCGGTAAGGGCCATGCTGAATGATGACGACTTTTCCTTGGCCTGGGATGGTAGTTACAGCTGTGACCTTTCCGGAGAAGACCGCTCGCACTTCTGCTTCGGGAGGACCTGCTAAATAGACACCTTGGTTTGTGATTAGCCCTCCGCTTTCATCTTCTACCGTGCCGAAGGGGCTTGTGACGACTAATTTATCGGAGGCGATGGGCCACGGCAAATTGCCTTTATTTTGCTCAAATGCTCCTGCCAAGCGGCGTTCAGCTGCTGTGAGGCTAGTTCGCTGCGCTTGCTCTACTTCGGAGCGAATCAGCTCATCTATTCGCTTTTGTATTCTCTCGAGCTCTTTCCGCGACTGGGCGAGACGCTGGCGATAAGAAGACTCTTTTTGGCGGAGAGACCGATATACTTCTTTCTTTTCAAGTTGTGTCTGATGTAAGGCCTGGGTCTGCTGCGCATACAATAAGAGCAGGTTGTTTTTCTCTAACCGGGTTTTTCTCAGGGCTTCTGAACGGCTCAGGAGGAAGCGCTGCGTACGCTCTATGAGCTGGAGCTGCTCTTGACGAAACCGGGAGACTGCTCGGAAATAAAAGAGTCGCTCATAGGCTTGGCGGAAAGACTCTGCGCTAAGTACCCATATCCATGGGCTGATATGCCTTTGAGTTTTGTCAAGTAAATACAGCGTCCAAATGTAGTTCCGATAGAGGCGACGCAGGTCGCGCTCCAAAGCTTGATTAATAGTAGCGAGCTGGTAGATATCCTGTTCCAGCAAATTTAGCTCCTGTTGCAAGCTGTATAAGAGCTTCTCTCGCAGGGTGATTTGGCGCCGCAGTAGGGACAGTTCTACTAAGGAGCGCTGCTTTTCCTTTCGCGTTTGCTGTAGAAGCTCCTGAGATTGTCTGAGTTCTGCTTCTATTTGCTGGCGGCGGCGCTCTAAACGCTTCCGCTCAGCGGCAAAGTCTGTTACCTTCGTTTGTGCCCATATCAGTCCCCATACAATCAGCCAACCCGTCATCGCCCCAAGTAAGTTAGCAGCACTGCAATATCAGCAGGACTTACGCCACTGATCTGGGCAGCTTGTCGGATTGTGCGAGGGCGATACTTCATGAGTTTTTCTCTTGCTTCGTAAGAAAGCGATGCTAACCGCATATAGTCAAAGTTCTCTGGGAGAGAGATATCCTCCAGCCTTTGGAGCTTTTCAGCTTGTAGACGCTCTTTTTGGATATAACCTGCGTATTGCACTTCTATCTCCGCAGTAAGCACAGCGGTGGGGTCCAGTTCCGCCATCAGAGCTCTGAGGGGTGGAGATATTTCGGATAGTTTTTCCAAGGACATACGCGGACGCACAAGAAGGGCGGATAAGGAGACTTTATGAGAAATAGGACTTTCCCCATGGAGCTCCAACCAGCGATTGACTTCCTCAGGGCTTACTTTCGCTTCCGACAAAAACCGTATCAACTGTTGTACTTGCTCCCGTCTGCGCCTCATGCGAGTATATCTACTTTCTGTCGCCAGACCGATACGGTATGATTTTTCAGTCAGTCGTAGGTCTGCGTTATCTTGACGCAGCATGAGGCGAAATTCTGCTCGCGAGGTGAACATTCGGTAGGGCTCATCTACCCCTTTGGTAATCAGGTCGTCTATGAGCACGCCGATATACGCCTCTTCTCGTCCCAGCGTGAAAGGGGGTAGCCCTTTGACTTTGGCAGCGGCATTTATGCCAGCAATGATGCCTTGGGCAGCTGCCTCCTCGTAGCCTGTGGTTCCGTTGATTTGTCCGGCGAAGAATAAATTTTCCACCAGATGGGTCTCTAAGGTATGCTTGAGCTGATAGGGCGGGAAAAAGTCATATTCTATGGCATAGCCCGGGCGAAACATACGGGCATTCTCTAAGCCAGGTATGTGCCGAAGCGCTTCGGCCTGGATATGCTCCGGTAGAGAGGACGAGAAGCCGTTCAGATACATTTCCACGGTATGTCGTCCTTCTGGTTCTAAGAAGAGCTGATGCCTCTCTCTCTCAGAAAAGCGGACTATTTTGTCTTCTATGGAAGGACAATATCGGGGGCCGATACCTCTAATGACACCCGTAAAAAGGGGCGATTCAGAGAAGCCTTGGGCTAATATATCATGCACTTTGGGGTTTGTATAAGTAATCCAACATGGGAGCTGATTTTCGGGGAGAGGGGTATCCTCGTAAGAGAAGCGACCGGGCGGTTCGTCTCCTGGCTGAATTTCCATGCGGCTGAAATCTACGGTCCGTCCGTCTATTCGCGGGGGCGTGCCAGTTTTCATGCGCCCTGTTTCAAAGCCTATTTCTACCAGTTGAGCAGTGATACCCTGAGCCGAGGGTTCTCCGATGCGTCCTCCTGTCTGCTGAGACAGACCGATGTGGATGACGCCCCCCAAAAATGTACCCGTTGTAAGGACTACGGCTTCTGAGGTAAAGGACTTACCCGAGCGGGTATAGACGCCATTCACGCGCTTTTTGTCAGAGGAAAGAATAAGACCGATGACGGCATCTTGCCAGAAGAAGAGATTAGGTATTTGCTCCAAATGCCAGCGCCATCGGGCAGCGAAGAGGGCTCGGTCATTCTGGGCGCGCGGGCTCCATAAAGCAGGCCCCTTAGACTTATTGAGCATGCGAAACTGTATCATGCTCTCATCTGTAATCCGACCAGAGAGCCCGCCCAGAGCGTCTATTTCTCGTACGAGCTGCCCCTTGGCGATACCTCCCATGGCTGGGTTGCAGGACATTTGACCGATTTTGGTCATGTCCATCGTAATGAGCAGTACTCGGCACCCCATATGGGCGGCAGCCGCAGCAGCTTCGTTCCCCGCGTGTCCCGCTCCGACGACGATTATGTCAAAGTCTTTGGGGGAGTGTTTCATGTGAAACAGTTTTTCCATTCCTCCAAGCAAAAATCTTCAATGTGACGCATAGCTTCCTGTGCGCTTTCCTCCGAGTCATCAAATCCCAGCATGTGTAGGACGCCATGGATCATTACGCGTCTCATCTCCATAGCAAAGGTAGTCTGGTATCTTTGAGCATGTTCTCTGATTACAGAGGGGCATATGAATATCTCTGCGCTTTCGCCATAATCAAAGGTGAGAATGTCGGTCTCCCTATCATCACTCAGAAATTTCTTATGTAAGTCTGAGATGGTTTCTCGCGAGACGAAGTAGTAGTCTATGCGCTGTACATCTCGTCGCAGGCTGAGTTGTTTCCAGCAGTGGAGTAGCCAGTGGCGATGCTGGTGAGCATGCCGAAGTTTCCCCCCATCTGGTGCATGAAAGCGTATTATAGGTAAAACTTCAGCTCTACGCACGTGCCATTGTGCTGAAACTCCACAGAGTCTGCTAAGTTCCGCATAAGGAATATGCCGCGTCCAGACTCGCGCAGTAGATTTTCAGTAGCGGTAGGGTCGGGTAGAGTGGCGGGATTGAAGCCAGTGCCCTCATCTTGTATTTCGGCTGTCAGAGTGCGGGTCTCAGGACTCCAACTGAAGCGCATTCGTACCACTTTATCTTTCTGTTGGCGATTGCCATGTACGATAGCATTGCTGAGTGCTTCGGTAACTGCTACGATGAAAAGAGGTGTGCGCTCCTCTGAAAGCCCAGCCATAGAGGCAACCTCCGTCAGAATAGGCTCCGCACGCAGAAGCTCGTCAAGGTCGCTTGATAAAATCTCCTCTCGGAAAAATCCCTGAGATGTGATTGGCGAGCTCATCTCTGTTTATTTGAAGTATGCTTCTATGAGTCGCTGATAAGTAGGCTGATAAAGCCACAGGGCAGGCGTGGGACGAGGCGAAAAGGCGTTTATCTCTGGCGTGGGATAGCTGCCCGTAGTTCTTTGAAAAAATTGCTGCGCCGTGCGCGACTCCCGGGTCATGTCTAACTCCCGTTCCTGTTGGGAGCGCTCGTATTCTAATAGGCGAGTAAGTATAGCTTGCTGACGCATGAGTCTTTCTCTGGTGATGGCGCCGATGAGCAAGTCTTTCTCAGCTTTCTGCATCTCTTCTATTAGACTTTGCAGCTTGCCTGCATCGCCAGGATTTTGTCGTATCAGCTCCTGCAGCCGCAAGCGAATCTGCTCTTGCTGAGCGGAGAGACGGGCTCGCTCATCTGGCGTGAGGCCCCCTGGCGTCTCAGCAGAAGGATTTGGGGTCATGGCTTTTTCTAAGGCATCATTGAGCTGCTGTTGGAGCTGGTGGGGTGAGGGCATTTGAGCGTTTTTCTGGGAGGGCTGTGGGGTGGGGCGTTGTCCTTGACGCCCTTGGGATGGTGTGGCTTGCGCCGAAGGACTTTTACGGCGAACTTTGAACGGTTTCCGGCAAGCCCCCCCTCCTTGCTGCTGCTGATTTCTCTGGCTTTCTTCCAGCTGCGCCAGAAGCTCTGTCATTAGATTGGCTAACCGATTGAGCCCCTGCAGGATGTACTGCTGACGCCGAATCAGCAGCTCTGACTCAGAAAAAGTCATATTTTGAAAATAGCGCTCGATTTCCCGCAAAAGGTCCAAGATGGGTTCTTCTACAGCTGGGGACCTTTTAGCTATAGCAAAAAGGCTATCGTGTATCTGCCGATAGTCCCGTCGGATATTGGTCTGTTCATTAATCAATGGCTGCGCCGCTGCGGTGAAAGAGCTCGCTTCTTGGGCTTTTTTCCGAGCTTGCTCTTGACGGAAAGAGAGCGAGAGGATGCCTTTGAGTAAGAGGCGCAAGGCTTCATACTCTTCGGCTTCCTCTTCGGCGGAAGACTGTTGCATGCCTGAATCCATCGCTTGAAGGGCGCGGTCGAGAGCATCGGCGGCTTTTTGCTGAGCTGATTGTGGTGAGGCGCCTTGCTGCATATTTTCCAAGGCTTTTTGCATTTGCTCGGATGCTTCACGGAGGGCTTCGCTGGCTGAGCCGAGACTGTCTTTCATCGGCCCTGAGCCAAGGCGCCCGCGCAGAGAATCCACTTCTCTACGAAGCTGCTGCGTTTGTGCTTCTATGCGCGATTGAAGGTTTTCCGTCCCCTTGCGAGCTGAGTCGCTAAGTTGGCTAAGCTGACGCTGTTGCTCTGCGATTTCCGCTAAACGCGTCATGAGCTGCTCTATATCCCGTCTCTGCTGATACTGTGGTAGAAGCGCTTCCATCCGAGCGAGTTTCTCTTGCCATTCTTCAAAAGCGCGGCGCAGTTCTTCAAGCGTTTGGTCTAAGTGAGAAGTGTCTCGCAACGGCGTTTTCATAAGCAGCTGTTCAGGCTTCTGAGGGTCGGTAGATTCTAAGAGTTTTTGGAGCTGTTCCATTTGTCGTAGAAGCTCTGGGGTGAAAAGCTGCTGCTCAGCAGCTAACCGTTGAAGGGAACGGAGCTCGCTACGAATAGCCCGAAACTGTTCTGAAAGCTGCGTAGCTTTCTGGGCATTCTGCGCGATGTCTTTTTCCGCCAGGAGGGATTGAATCTCTCGGCGAATGGCGCTCAACTGCTGGAAAAGGGAGTCCTGCAACTCAGAGAAAACTTCCTGTCGTCCAACATCATTCATCGGCTCGAGAGTATAAGTAATGCTACGACTGGATTTTGGCCCTGCAATGGCATCGTTATCCCAAACCTCTACATAGTACTCTACCTTATCTCCTGGCTGTACGCCTACCTTGCGCCAGTCCTGACGAAAGGATGCTTCTTGGGTGGCGTCGCTTGAGATGGGCAGTGGAATTGAACTAAACTGTGCTTGTCCCCGTCCAGGTGCAGTCCCTTCTACTATGCGATACCACAGAACCGCCCGAGTAAAACCGTAGTCGTCCATCAAGCGTAATTTGAGCTGCTGCTCCCATGTATCTGGATTGAACCATTCTGCAAAGAGCTGTACCGAAGGATGTAAATCAGGATAGCTTTCTACCTGTATGAGTAAGGATTCCGCAAAGAAAGCATCAGAAATCTGTACTTTGTAGAAAGTGTCGCCACGCACAGTTATCATGCCATTCCAGCCCTCTCTCTGATTTGAGAGAGAAAACCCCTGAGCCCTTAGCTCGTAAGGCCGCTCGTTTTCTATTGAAAAGGAAACGAGAAGCACACTGCCTCGCAAGGCTCTAACTGCAGGCTGCGAAAAAGTATCGGTTCCCATGCGCGTATAGGGGGGATACTGGCATATTATCGTGAAGTCCTTAATCATAGGCGGGTGAAGGACCTCAATCGGAAGACTACGCAAAATCTGTCCGTTCGCTTCTATATTTAGCGTGAAGCTCTTATGAAGGTTGGGAATAGACAGTCCGTATTCCCTGATGGAGTTTTTTTCCAGGGAAAGCGGGCCAGCCTCGGTATAAGCCGAGAGGGTCGTAGGGAGTTTTTCACCGCTTAGGTAAAGTCGCAAGGTAAGAGTTTCTCCTTGACGATAAGGGGATTTCAAGCCTTCTATGTGAAGGGTAAAGGGTAGAGGGCGCGCAAAAGCCTGATTAGGGCGGAGGAAGCGATGTGCTCCTTGGCGAAAAAGATGAGGACTGCCCACCCATAATAGTCCCCCAAGGCCTATCAGCCCGAGTAGAAAGAGGGCATATCGTTTGACTTCTCGATGAGGAAGGGCTATTTCCCAAGGAATGATAGAGAGCTGGCGCATGCGCTCTTCTATGGCGAGGGCTATGGCCGAGTTTATGGAGGGAGTCTGCTGGGCAAGCTGAAGAGCGTTCAAGAGTTTGTCCCGAACTTCGGGTATTCTTTGCCCGATCCATCGGGCGGCTTCCTCATCAGACAGATATCCACGCAGTTTGAAGCCATATTGAAGCAAGGGAAAAATAACTTGCCAGCTCAACCAGATTAGCGCCCCTCCAAGCCAAATAATCCACATAAACCGTCGTACAGGTACATCCCACCAGAATATCCCTTCCGTAAGGGAAAAAAGCATGAACATCAAGCCGCTCCAGAGCAGAACAAGAAGAAGCCCCCGTACAATCTGCACACGGTAGTATGCCGCTCTAAAAGCAATCAGCCGCTCCCGCAAACTGCTTATCATAATATGGCTTTACAAATATACATTTTCCTCGGCAAATGTAGCATAGAAATGTTTCTGAGGCATATTTACGGGTAGGTGCGATTTCCTGCGGTTCAGCTTCTGGGCGCGCTGTGGTAGCTTTGCTTCATGTTTAGACTCGTCGCGTGCATAGCTATATTGTGGGCCCAGCAGAGCACCCCACGAGAACGCTATGTAGATATGGAACACATGCGGCTACAAGTGCGCTTTGCGCCTGAGCGTGGGACTGTCTACGGGCTCGTCACACATGTATTTAGTGCTCTCAGACCCGACATTGATAGCGTAGTTTTAGATGCGGTGAAAATTGATGTGGAAGAGGTGCGACACCGAGACCAACCAGTTACATTTCGAAATACAGGGGAGCATCTAATAGTAAGATTTGCGAAACCACTGGCTCCTGGCGTGCGCGATTCCATCACCATCCGATACATGGCTATGCCTAGGAAAGGGCTCTACTTCATTGGTTGGAAAGACAAAACTGGTCGCGCGCGGAAACAAATCTGGACACAAGGGCAAGGCATTGACCATAGACACTGGATTCCTGCTTACGACGACCCTAATGATAAGCTCATTACAGAGACCATCATCACTTTTGATGCAAAATATCAGGTCCTCTCTAATGGTACTCTCATAGACACAGTGCGAAATCCCGATGGTAGCCTGACATGGCATTATCGCATGCAGAAGCCGCACAGCCTGTACCTACTAATGCTTGCAATCGGCGAATATGGAATTGAACGCCGACAGACCAGTAAAGGTTTGCCTTTACTTCTGTACTATTATCCCGACCGGCGTGAGTGCTGCTTGGAACCGACCTATCGCTATAGTGTGGAGATGGTAGAAAAGTTGGAAGAAGAGCTCGGCGTGCCTTTTCCCTGGGAAAAGTACGCACAAGTGCCCGTGGCAGACTACATCTATGGGGCTATGGAGAATACCACGGCTACGATATTCGGAGACTTTTTCCACATAGATGACAGAGGATATTTAGACCGTAGCTATGTAGAAGTGAATGCGCACGAACTCACTCATCAGTGGTTCGGGGATTATGTAACCGCCCGAAATACGGCGCATATTTGGCTTCAGGAGAGTTTCGCAACGCATTATGCTCGCTTCTTCATGGGGCTAACTTTTGGTGAAGATGCATATGCTTGGGGGCGACGGACCGAACATACCCTCGCCTTATCAGCAGGACAGAAAGACAATCTCCCGATTGTTCATCCAAACTCTGGGTATGCTCGGATTTATCAAAAGGGCTCTAGCGTACTGGATATGATGCGCTATACTTTCGGCAATCAAGTGTATCGCAAAGTCATTACCCACTACCTCAAAAAGCATCCTTACGATGTGGTGGAAACCAACGATCTCTATCAGGCATTCCAAGATGCAGCGGGATTGAGCCCGGATTGGTTTTTTCAGCAGTGGCTCTACCGAGGCGGAGAACCGCATTATCGCGTTCGTTATCAGAGCATAGAACGAGAAGGCAAAGCATACACGCAGGTCATCGTGGAGCAGATACAAGACTCAAGTATCGGGCTTTTCAAGATGCCAATAGTTTTTGCTGTTCATTATCAGGATGGGAGCTATGATACCCTTCGGACTTGGATAGAGGACCAACGGGAAATCGTGGAGGTACCTAATCCCGGCCGAAAAGCAATTGCTTTTGTCCTGTTTGATCCGGGCGGGTGGATACTCAAGCAGGTTACCTTTGAGAAGCAGACAGCGGAGCTCTTGGCGCAGTTGCGGGGGGCGCCAGCGATGTTAGACCGGTACGACGCGCTCGTAGGGTTGCGGAAAGTGCCTATCACCGCTAAGCGTGAAGCGCTCAAGGCAGCATATCGCCGAGAAAAATTCTGGGGTATGCGGGCAGAGATCGCTGCACAACTCGCTGCAGATCCCACCAGTATAGATTTCATCAAGGAGGTTCTTACAGACCCTCATCCTCAAGTGCGTTTTGCGGCCTTAGCTAACCTGAATCCTATCCCTGCGACTCTCCGACCCGAGTTAGAAAAGCTCCTTCTAGATTCTTCATATGTGGTTCAAGCCTACGCTTTGGAGAGACTAAGCGAGGCTTTTCCTCGGCGGGTGCCAGATTATTTGAAGCTGACAGCTAATGCTCTGGGTATTGTCGGTCATAATGTGCGTATCAAGCATTTAGAAGTAGCTGCACTCAGTGGAGACAAATCGGCGATGGAGAAGCTGGTAGATTATGCAAGTCCTGCGTTTGAGTTCCGTACGCGTCAGAATGCTCTCAAAGCGCTTAAGTCCCTGAATGTTTTGCCACCATCTCTACTGCCCCATCTTTTTGAGGCGCTTACCTCTCCTAACAATCGTCTTTCTGCCGTAGCCAAGGAGGTTTGTGAATACTGGCTGCAGCAAACCCGCTATCGCCAAACGCTGGTGGATTACTATCAGCGTCAGAGCTGGGGCCCTACTGAAAAGGGTATTTTGGAGCCCCTTTTCGGGCATAAGCCCGCTACTTTCTACCAGCGCTGAGGGAGAAAAAGCTGTTTGGGAAGCCCTATACGCTGCATAGGCATATCCTGCTATTGCTGAGGTTTTTTACCTATAGTTCTACTTGAAAGGGCTGTGAAGCAACCCGGGTACTTTTGCCTTTCGCTTCTGTTTATATTTGCTTGTGCGATTTCGGCTTGGGAAGCCTTATCAGTGGAGTCTCTTAGCGTTTCTAACTACGGTGGCTTACTGGCCCCTCACGCTGAATAAGCGAGATTTGCTCTACAGCTCCCCTGAACAGATTGAGCACTGCCAGGAAAATCTGTATTGCAGGCATAATCTGCTTCTTTTTCCTATTCAGCTCGTCGCAGAGCATGGAGATACTTGGAGTTATATCTATCCCATAGAGTACCTTTTCAAACAGGGGGTTTACTGGGATGATTACAGGACGCCGGGGTACGGTGCACCTTATGCTTTGTTTAGGCTGCTTACCAGAAGTCCAGAGGTATCCTTATGGCTATTAGCGCTTTTTCAGCTCATCGTCTGGTCTATTGCCGTGGGGCTGACTTTGTACGAGCTTCAAAAGCGTGGTATACCTGCCATATGGATTTTAGGTTTGAACTTTCTGCTCTGTTTCTCTCCCGTAGCTTATCATACCCGGCTATTAGGGACGGAGAGCTTAACGACCGCCTTAACCCTCCTCGGTGCTGTTTTCTTGCTGAGAAAGAAGTTTTTCCTTTCTGGGTTAGCTTTCACCTGGGTCTTTTTCCTTCGCCCAGCGAATGGCATATATATCCCATTAGTTGGGGTGTGGATTATTTATACGGAGAGGAAACTACTGACCAGAGGTCTAATCTACTTTTCATTGCCATTCATCATTTTGGAAGGCGCATGGGTGTATAGAAACCTTGCTTTTCATGGGGATTTTAGACCATTTTTCGGTTCTAAGAGCCTAAACTATCCATTTCTGCTTGCGAGAAGTGACATTTACATTTTGAGATATGCATATGCGATTGGCGAAGGGGAAATATCGAAGCGATCAGAGCATGGCAATATTCATAACATTCTTACTTGCCACAGTTTCACACCAGCTTCTCTCCAGATGATTAGAGAAGCCGTACCGCCTTGGGCATTTGGGGAGGGATGTACACCAGAAAGCCTTCAGAAGGCCTCGGTATTGGGGTGTTATTTAGCCCATTCGGCTACTTACTCTATTGATCCGCCAGAGACCTTGTATCATGGGAAAGTTTATAAAGATTTGGAGTATGTAGTTACACATTTTGCTCCTAATGCCGATGACTGCGAAAAGGAGCTTCAAATGATACAGATACTTGATCGCTGTACTGCCTGCGCCGAAAGGAATTCAAAATCACTCAAAGTTTGGGCTGAGAAATGGCTCAGGATGCTCAAGGAAATTGCATATAGGCCCGGATTTTCAGATCAGATAATGGACAAAAAACGCCTTTTTGTGAAGAAAGTCTACTATAACATCTACTTTTTGGTCAGCTTGTTTGCGATTTTTGCGGCTGTATTTATGATCTTCAAGGACCGTAATGGAGCGTTATTGGGGATATTGTATTTAGCGCCGATAGTGACCCATTTAGCTCTGGGATATTTTGAGAGAAGGTACCTTGATATTTTATTTCCAACCGGAGTTTTCTGCATAGGGCTCTTCATGGTATGGTGGCGACGCAGGGGGGCGACTTGAGTATGAAGAAAAACCTCTACGGCGGGTGCGGTTTCCGAAGAGCTGCGCTACCTTTGCGGCATGGCTATTCGCGTAGGAATAAATGGATTCGGTAGAATCGGACGGCTTGTATTCCGTGCGCTCATAGACAGGACAGAGGTACAAATTTCCCAAATCAACGACATTACAGATATAGCTACCTTGGCGCACCTCTTGAAGTATGACTCGGTCCATGGCAGGCTGCCTTACCCTGTGGAGATAGACGGCGATTATCTTATTGTAAAAGGGCACCGTATTCTCGTTACGGCGGAGAAAGACCCTGCTCAGTTAGGCTGGGATAAAACGCAGACCCAGATTGTAGTTGAGTCCACGGGGGTTTTCACGGATGGGGCGCAAGCTCGGAAGCATCTAACCGCTGGCGCCCAGAAAGTAATCATCTCTGCACCAGCCTCAGGTGAGATTGATGCAACTATTGTACTCGGCGTAAATGACCACGTGCTGACGAGAGAGATGCGGGTCGTTTCTAATGCGTCTTGTACCACGAACTGCCTCGCCCCTATGGTCAAGGTATTGGATGAGGCTTTCGGGGTAGAGCAGGGCTTTATGAATACCGTCCATGCCTATACTGCGGATCAGCGGCTCCAAGATGCACCCCATAAGGACCTCAGACGGGCCCGAGCCGCTGCCCTCAATATAGTTCCGACTACCACTGGTGCAGCGAAGGCGGTAGGACTTGTGCTTCCGCATCTTAAGGGAAAGTTGGATGGAATCGCTCTCCGCGTACCAGTGCCTGATGGCTCTGTTACAGACTTCGTAGCTATACTCAAAAAACCTGCTGATAAAGCAGCTATAAATGCGGCTTTCAAAGCTGCTGCGGCGGGAAGTCTTAAGGGCATCTTAGAATACACCGAAGACCCTATCGTATCTTCTGACATTATAGGAAACCCTCATTCGGTGATATTTGATGCCCAGTCTACCATGGTAATCGGGCCTATGGTGCGGGTCCTCGGTTGGTACGACAATGAATATGGCTACTCCTGCCGAACGGCTGACTTAGTGGTCAAGCTCGCACACTTGATGTAGGGTATGCAGCGCCTACCTTCGCTGAGAAATGCCTCCCTGAAAGGCAAACGGGCTTTTGTGCGTGTAGATTTTAATGTGCCGATTGAAGATGGAAAGATAACGGACGATAGACGGATACGTGGCGCTCTACCTACGATAAATTACCTCTTGGAGTCTGGAGCCGGAGTAGTGCTTTGTTCCCATTTAGGACGACCTAAAGATGGACAACCAGACCCCAAGCACTCCCTCGCGCCGGTGAGAGCGCACTTAGAAACTTTACTACGGCGCACCGTTGGCTGGATTGAAGACCCTTTTAAGCCTTTTGCGGTTCAGCCGGGCGAGGTATACTTGATGGAAAACATCCGATTTTTTCCTGGGGAGACGAAAAACGATACCGAACTGGCGCGGGCTCTGGCCGAATGGGCGGACCTATATGTAAGTGATGCTTTCGGCTCTTTGCATAGAGCACATGCCTCCGTGGAAGCTTTGGCCCGCTTTCTACCTGAAAGGTATGCGGGTTTCCTTGTAGAAGCTGAATGGGAAAATGCCCAGCGCGTTCTTACTCAGATACAATCTCCATACCTCGTCGTAGTTGGGGGGGCAAAGGTTAGCGATAAACTGCCGCTCCTTCAAAACCTTTTACCCCGTTTGGATAGATTGCTTATTGGCGGCGGGATGAGTTATACTTTTCTATTTGCTCTGAACCAGCCCATCGGACGTTCATTATTGGAGAAAGAGCAAGTGGAGGCGGCTCGTCATATTCTCGCCGAAGCTGAACGGCTTAGCAAAAAAGTTTTGCTTCCAGTAGACTCGGTGGCTGCGACCGAGTTCAGCGCAGGAGCGCCTGCTCGGGTTTTTCGGCATGATGATGGTACATTTCCGGAGGAGTACATGGGGCTGGATATTGGTCCTGCTACTATTCAAGCTGCCGCTCAGTTCATTACTGGTAGCCGGACTATTCTATGGAATGGTCCTATGGGAGTATTTGAATGGGAGGCATTTCGGCAAGGCACGCAGAAAGTGGCTGAGTTCATCGCTGCGGAAACTGCTACCGGAGCATATAGCCTCGTCGGGGGAGGCGATACTGCTGCCGCCGCTGAAGTCGTCGGGGTCACAGAAAAAGTAAGCTTCATTTCCACTGGGGGAGGAGCTTTGTTAGAGCTTCTCAGCGGAGAAACTCTCCCTGGCATCGCTGCTCTTCTGTCATGAGACTCTGGCAAATAGTCGGACTTTTAGCACCGCTTTATGCCCAGATTCTCTGGCAGGAAATAAATACTGCTTTCCAACGAGCTCAGGTCCTGGACCGCTTACTGCTTATTTATATCTATACGCCCTGGTGCAGTCTATGTAAAATGATGGAGCAGAATACATGGGAGCATCCAACTATCGCCGTATTTGCTACGAAAAATTTCCACTGTGTACGGTTGAATGCCGAAGCTCGGGATTCTATCTTCTTCAAGGGAACTTACTTTCCCTACTTGACAGAACTGCATGCCAATCAGCTGGCATACCTTTTGCTAAATGGCAAGATGGAATATCCGGCGCTCGTGATTATGGAGCCTTCTGGAAACGTGTTACTGACCATAAATGGATACATTTCCCTCCGTTTGATGGATGAGATACTTCGCTATTTCGGAGCTGGATTTTATCGCAGGATGTCGTGGGAAGAGTTTCAAAAAACTTATCCATCTCAGCTATGACAGAACGAGAGTTTGCTGACGCCCAAGTGCCAATTCAAGAGTCTCCTCCCGAGGAGTCGGTAGTGAGCGAAGTCTCGCCAGCCGATACCCACGAGGCGGAAAAGCCTCTGTATGCTGAGGAAATCTCTCGGTTACAGGCAGAAGTTGAAAGCTGGAAAGATAAAGCCCTGCGTACAGCGGCTGAACTGGAAAATTATCGTCGGCGCGTTCAGCGAGACCTGCCTCATCAGCTCCTCCAAGCCCAAATGGATATTTTGCGTCCTTTGCTCTCTGTGTTGGATAATCTTGAACGAGGTTTAGCCGCAGCTCAGGAAGCACCAGATTTAGAACGGCTTAAGGAAGGAGTGGCGCTCATTCATCGGCAGTTTCATCACACACTCCAGAAGCTTTCTGTGGAGATTATCCGTCCAGAAGTAGGGGCTCTGCCTGACCCGCGATATCATGAGGTCCTTTCTACTATACCGGCCTCGGAGGGTGTGCAGCCGCACACCATAGTAGAAGTGGTAGAGCCAGGCTACTTGTATCATGGACAGCTTCTGCGTCCTGCTCGTGTCATTACTACGGAATGAAGAAGGATTATTATGCTATTTTAGGTGTCAGTAGGGATGCTGATGCCGAGACTATCAAGCGCGCTTATCGTCGGCTTGCATTGGAATATCATCCAGACCGCAATCCTGGCAATAAGCAAGCAGAGGAGCGTTTCAAAGAAATCGCTGAAGCTTATGAGGTCCTAAGTAATCCTGAAAGGCGTCGTCAGTATGATCTTTTTGGCACGTCAGGTGGAGGGGTAGGCGTGGAAGCAGAGACCATATTTTCTCAGACTGTTGAAGAGTTTATCAGCAGCTTCTTTGGAGGAGGGAGAAGGGGGCGACGCCCTCAAGAAGTTACTGGCGAAGATGTTCGCATTCTGTTAGAGTTGTCATTGGAGGAGGTTGCGAATGGCGCTGAAAGAGAAGTAGAGTATCTGCGCGACGATATATGTGAAACCTGTGGAGGCACAGCCAGCTCGAGCAAACGTCCTCCCCAAACTTGTCCCACCTGTGGCGGTACAGGTCAGGTAGCCTATCGGGTGGGCGGAGGATTTTTCCAGCAGATAGTGTATCAAACCTGTCCCGATTGTCGAGGATCCGGCATGCGGATCATAGACCCCTGTTCAGCCTGTGGAGGTACAGGCCTTCGGAGAAAGCTCCATAAGCAGCTTGTACAGATACCTCCTGGGGCTGCTGGCGGGATGACATTGGCTCTGAAAGGTGCAGGTCATCGCGGCCCATGGGGAGGGCGTGCGGGTGATCTTTTGATCGAGATTCAGGAAAAGCCTCACCCTGTATTTAGCCGAGAGGGTGACAATCTTATCTACGAAACTTGGGTTTCTTATCCAGAACTTGTACTTGGAACGACCCTGAACATACCTACCTTAAGTGGGGAAAGCACTTCTCTCCGAGTGCCGCCGGGCACACATTCAGGAGAGATTTTTAGATTACAGGGTAAGGGACTCCCTCGATATAGTAGTCGCAAACGAGGTGATATGATAGTTCAAGTACATGTATGGGTCCCCCCCAAGGTCGGTAGTGAGGAAAAGCGTTTATTAGAGACTATGCGTGACACCAAGGCTTTTCAGCCTACCGAACGCAAACCCGAAAAGCACTTTTGGAGGCGGGTGAAAGATTTATTCAAATAGTAGGAAATGCCCGAGCCTATTTGTCTGCCTGTAGTATCCTACAAGATGGGCACCTGTTCCCGAGCGTAAATGTTTAGAGCTGTGCGTAAGATTTCTACTGCCTGCTCCAGATAGGAGTTTTCCAAGACATAAGCAATGCGGACTAAGTTTCGCCCTTTATCTGGGTTGGAGAAAAATCCGGTTCCCGGAGCAATCATGACAGTGGTCCCGTCTATATCAAATCGTTCTAACAGCCACTGAGCGAAGGCATCGCTATCAGCAACGGGCAGCTTAGGCATTAGATAAAAAGCCCCTTGGACCGTAGCGACGGTCACCCCTGGTATGGAGCGTAGCCCTTCTGTCAGAGTGTCGCGTCGCTTTTGAAAAGTATCTCTGACGTAATCGTAATGCGCTTTCGGCAAAGAAAGCAAGGCTAATCCCCCGATCTGTCCTAAGGTAGGGGGGGCAAGACGGGCTTGTGCCCACTTTAGTGCAGCGTTGATTATATCTGTATTGCGGGAAACCAGAGCCCCTATCCTTGCGCCGCAGGCAGAGTAGCGCTTAGAGAGTGTATCTACGACGACTACGAAGTCTTCCGCCCCTTCTACTTCCAGTGCCGAGAAAAACTTTTCACCGTCATAACAGTAATCACGATAGGACTCATCACTGAGAAGGTATAGGTCGTGGCGGCGACAAATGTCGGCGATTTTTCGTACCTCAGCTTCTGAGTAAAGCTTTCCCGTGGGGTTTGAAGGATTGCAGAGGAGAATCCCCCGGGTGTACTCATTTATAGCTGCCTCTAAGGTCTCTGGTGCAGGTAGAGCAAAGTCATCTTCAATATAGCTCTGAATGGGACGGAGGGTAACCCCCGTCGCCCACCCCAGTCCGATGTAGTTTGCGTAGGTAGGCTCTATTACGATTACTTCATCATTAGGGGAGAAAAGGGTGAGAAAAGCAAATAAAAGGGCCTCAGACCCCCCTGTGGTAGTGAGAAAATGCTGCGCCTCCAAAGGAATGTTGTAAATCTCGTTATAAAAACGGGCATACGCTTCTCGGAAAGCAGGCATTCCAGCAGACTCGGTATAGTCCAGAACCTTAATCTGTGCTTTTTGGATAGCAGTCCAGAATTCAGATGGGGTCGGTAAGTCTGGTTGCCCGATATTTAGGTGGAGGACCTTTTTCCCACGCGACTTAGCGGCAGTCGCATAAGGAACTAACTTTCTGATCGGTGAAGGAGGGACTTTTTCTGCGCGCTCTGATAACTTGTACATATCAACGAAGGTATAACAAATCATGTAAGTGGGTAGAGGCATATAAGCTGGCTTCGGTCCCTTTACCCAAGATCACCCTTTGGCGCTTGCCTCTACGAACGCTAAAAAGAGTGGATGTGGCTCCTCTACCCGGCTCTGAAACTCTGGATGAAACTGAACTCCAATGAAGAAAGGATGAGCAGGGAGCTCTATAATCTCCGCTAAGTCTTTGTCTGGATAGTAGCCCGTCACCTGTAAACCTGCGGCTTCTAATGCGGCTCTGTAGGCGTTATTTAGTTCGTAGCGGTGACGATGACGCTCGTAAATCAGAGACTTCTGATAGATGCGCCACGCAAGAGTCCCTTCCTTTATTGCGCACGGGTATGCCCCTAAGCGCATCGTTCCTCCTTTTGTAGAGATAGCCCGCTGCTCGGGCATAAGGTCAATAACTGGATAGGGCGTGTCGGGGGCGATCTCAGTGGAGTGAGCATCGGCCCAGCCGAGTACATGGCGCGCAAACTCCACGACGGCCATCTGCATCCCGAGGCAAATACCCAAAAAGGGTATCTGCCGTTCTCTTGCATGACGAACTGTAGCGATCTTCCCTGGAATGCCGCGTTCGCCAAACCCTGGCGCTACCAGAATCCCCTGTACTCCTTGGAGTTTGCGTTCTACATTTTCGGCGGTTATTTCGGTGGAATGAACCCACCGAATATCTATCTCATAACCTTGCCATCCTGCCGCATGGATGAGGGCTTCGTGGATAGATTTGTAAGCGTCATGCAGCTCTACATACTTGCCAACAAGGGCTATTGGCACTTTACGCTTAGGATGCCGCAGTCCATGTAAGAA
Organism: Bacteroidia bacterium; assembly: GCA_025057135.1. Lineage (GTDB taxonomy): Bacteria > Bacteroidota > Bacteroidia > SpSt-205 > SpSt-205 > SpSt-205. The sequence continues at coordinate 27,864 of JANWXY010000051.1, forward strand.
AATTTGCCAGCGCTCCAAGTCAGGTTCGCCTCGAGAGGGTAGTCTAAACCGCCGTAAAACTACCTCATCCAGCTTTTCTTTCCTAAGTTGAAAAGGCACTTCGTAAATCGTGGGGACATCCAGAGCCTGAATGACAGCATTCTTTGGGACGTTTGTGAGCAAAGCTATTTTGGAGCGCATTTCTTTGGAGAAAGGTCTGGGGGTACGGCATACCAATATGTCAGGCTGAACCCCCGCCCGTTGCAGCTCGCGTACTGAGTGTTGGGTAGGTTTGGTTTTGAGTTCTTGGGTGGACTCTAAATACACTATTAGAGTCAGGTGGATGAAAAGTACCCGTAGGGGACCAAGCTCGTAGTGAAGCTGTCTTGCAGCTTCTATGTAAGGGAGCGATTCTATATCGCCGACAGTGCCGCCGAGTTCGGTGAGGATAATATCGTAAGGTTCATTTTGGGACAGTAGGGTAAAGCGTCGTTTAATTTCATCTGTCACATGAGGTATAACCTGCACTGTCTTGCCTAAGTATTCCCCGGCGCGTTCGCGTTCTATGATGGTTTGATAGATTTTTCCGGTGGTTACATTGTGATGACGCGTGGTCTGAATACCGAGGAAACGCTCATAATGTCCCAAGTCCATGTCTGTTTCGGCGCCATCATGGGTAACGAATACCTCCCCATGTTCGTAAGGATTTAGGGTGCCGGGGTCTACATTTAGGTAGGGGTCAAACTTTTGGAGTGTAACCCGATAGCCGCGGGCTTGCAGGAGCTTCGCCAGGGAAGCCGCTAAAATGCCTTTTCCCAAAGAGGAAACCACGCCCCCCGTAATGAAGATATAGCGCATTTAGGTTAGAGGAGTGAAGCCCAGAGCTTTCCTATGTGTTGATTGTACCGATAGGAAGGGGTATGGAGAAGCTCATATATCCCCTCAGCAGCAGAGATGGTAAGCGGACTTGGATAAAATAATCCAGCAGTTCCCATGAATGCATAGAGGCGTTTTTGGCGGAAAGCGCTCAGCCCTTGTACATGAGGGAGGCGTGCCCACTGCGCTAATGCTTCTCCTGCTTTTCTCAGAGTACCTCCCCTTACAGATAAGACGATTACTTCTGGGTCTATGCGCAAGAGCTCATCCAGAGAAATGCGCCCCCCCTCTTTATGCAGGGGCGCTCCACCACTCCACGCACAGATTTGAGTACTCCATGACCCTATGATGGTTAGTGGCGTTGTCGGCTCAATAAATGCAACAGCGGGCTTGTGAATAATGCGTTGAGCGAGCGAGGCGAGCTTACTTAGCTTACGTTTCTGCTCATCAAACCAACGTTCAAAATCACGACCGCCGGAGAGGGCGGATTTTATCTTCTGAAATAGCGCTTCATATTCGTTCCAGTCTCGGGCTCTAATAGGCATCAGCTGTACAGGATGGCCGATGGCTTTTTGAAATAGGCTATAAAGCTCACTTTCGGACAGATCTACGGGGGGCTCCTCGGCGAGAAAAGCTACACCCGTCAGGCGAAGCGTAGACAAGACACCGTAGTCCGGAGCATAAGGACCAAGGTAAAGTTCCCACCCCTCTCGATGAGCATTTGGGCGTGTGCAAATCGGGAACTTCTGAATAGCAGGGGGCGTCGTGCAGAGGTGACTGCGTCCCGCCAAAGCTTGCATCCCCTTCGCCGTGAGTATCCAGAGGGTAGCCTCAGGCGCAAGTGAGGCCCAGCGCATGCCCCCAAAGCTACGATTTACTCTGCGTAAGCTGAGCCCATAATATGCCTGTACCCCACAGAAACGATGTAATCCCTATTTGGCGCTCTAAAAATGCCTCCACCTGCATAAGGAGGAACCAGTAAATCAACCACCCTACCCAGAATAATCCCAGCGGCTCACGCGCAGCCTTTATCCAGAATACCAGGAATACGCTGAGACCGATTATGCCGAATCCTAAGGTATATTCCACAAACTGATTGTGAGGTAGAATGTAGGCCTTTTTATCCCAGCGATAAGGGAGCTTCGGTATTTCTGCAAAGACCGCGGCTTGATTATCAGCGATCCCCACCCCCCAAAAAGGAGAGTGCCAGAAGGCTTTCCAGCTCGCTTCTAAAGCCGCAAGGCGACGAGCTATGGATGAATAGGTAATCTCTCCTCCCGGCTTATATGTAGCTAAGTCATCAAGCACGTGGTACCAGCGGCGCTTCATAGGAGGAAAGCATTTCACCATACTTACAAGTCCCAATCCAAAAGCCATAACTACCAAACTTGTCCAAATCCAACGAGCCGGCTTACGAAAGGTCCAAAAAATAAGCATCAGCAAAACAGTCCCATAACCTGCCGCTAAACCTGTACGCAGTGCTAATGTATGCAGTATCAGCATATGGAGGCCTGTAAGTAAAAGGCGCCATTTGAGGGCTGCAAACCCCGGCAGTGTCCAAAGAAAAAAGATACCGACTCCAACCAAACCCGCATAATAAATGTGCGATATGCCCCCTACCATCGGAATATATCGCCCTTGCCGCATTTCCTCTAAACCCCATGAGATATTCGTAAAAAACCGCCATAAAGTCCCTATCCCGACTATGAGAAGTCCCAGGTGGAAGGCTAAGTGAATGAGCTTTTTTTCTCCCTCCGAGGCGCTCATCCATGTAGCTACGGTCGCAGGTAAGAGAAATAGCATGGGCAGCTTGATTCGCATTTCTGTAACCCACTGGGCTTTATCAGTCGTGTAGAACCATGAGAGGCCATGCAGAATGTAAAGAAACAAGAAGGGTAAATACAAACTGCGCCAACTGAGAGATGAATTCCGAAGGGCAAGCCGAACCGAAGGGTGCCCTATAAAGCCGATTAGCAGTGTCCCCACACCGATGCTAATCAGACTATGTGATAAGCTAAGTCCTATGGCTATGCATAGCATTCCTATAATGGGCAGCATATTTACAAGCTGCCGGATACTATCGGTCATAGCTACGAATACTTTCACGCAGAAGCGAATGTAAGCAGGCGCGAGTGATAGAGGGGTAGGTGGTGGTGCTTATCTTCGTTTTGGATCGCCCTCAGGACTCTGATAGTATGCTTGTCTTGAGAGGTGAGAGGGGATGGGAAGGATAGCGTAAAAATAAAATCCAATCACAGGTCAGCCGAGAGCAAAAACTCTTTGATATAAAGCTATTTAGTGAGAGACTTACATACATTTGTACAAATGTCAGTCGCTCCGAGTCTCTGCAAAAGCTTGATTCATCATATTCAGCAGATGGGAATACTAAGCTTTGATGGCGAGCAGAGCTTGGGTATAAGGCTATTGCGGGTATTTGATCTTCTAAAGAATTCCAAAAAAGCTCAGAAGGTAGTTCCCCTCCTTCCTACGATGTGGCGACTATTATTGGGAAAAAACCATCATACTTTATACCTAACCCATCCCGTCAAAATGCATATTCTTCCGAGTAACCTGATATCTCTCATATACCTGTGGGGCAATCTTCCTTGCGAGAGAATAGAGCCCGAGCAGAACGTGATCGTGTGGCAACTCGCCCCAGGGTGCCTCCTAAAGAGTCTGACGAATGAAGGTACTGAGCTAACTGTACTGGTTGAATTGCTTATCCGTAAGGAGTACGGGACTAACTATCAAGGACTAAAAGTGTTAGATATCGGGGGGTACTTTGGAGAGTCAGCTATCTTTTTTGTATCCGCTGGAGCTGAAAGTGTAGTGTGCGTAGAACCTTATCCCCCAGCTCTTAGAAGAATTTCAGAAAATCTAAAACTGTCAAGCATAAAAGACCGAGTGAAAGTTATTGCTGCAGCCGTAGGACCTGAAAGGGGGGAAGGACTGCTGCTTGTGTCTAAGGCTGATCCAATGGGTAATGCCCTTCAAGGGTTAGAGGGCCCGAAAGTAGTCACGAATTCTTCTTCCGCAGTCAAAGTGCCTACACTTACCTTTGAGGATGTTCTAAATGAAGCGAACTGGGAAGTGGTGGATGTAACAAAGCTTAGACTGTGAGGGGTGTGAGTATGCGATTTTTTCTACCGTATCGGATGAGAATCTCCGGCGTGTGAAAGTGTGGATTATAGAGTTTCATGATGGGGCGGAGCGCCTTTTACAGCGTCTGCGGCACCTGGGTTACCAGACAAGGTGCCACCAGCGGCCGAATAAGACTGGAATTATCTGGGCGTGGCTTCCAGAAGCAACTCTGCCGTGACTTTCCCCTTAGGTTTGACAGGGAGTCGGCCCAAGCCTCTGACAGGAGAGA
>JANWXY010000016.1 GCA_025057135.1 Bacteroidia bacterium
TTGGTTATTCATTTGGGGTTTCCCCGTGCGGGGGCGTTTTTTTTACCATTTGTTTTGGTGTTATGTTGGGCTTTGTATTGGGGGGTGTTTTGGGGGGGGGGGCTCCCCCGGGGGGGGCCCCCCCCCGCCGCAGGGCGCGCCAGCGCCTTTGGCGCTGGCGCGCCCCAAAAAACCCCTCTCACAAAATCTCAATCTCAACCCGCCGATTATTCTGACGACCTTCTTCGGTATCGTTTGTGTCTATGGGCTTACTTTCTCCATATCCAATGTAAGCAACCCTCTCAGGCGAGATACCCCGCTTAATAAGATACTCATATACCGCTTTGGCACGATTTTCAGAAAGTTTCTGATTGTATTCATCCGAGCCCATACTGTCTGTATGCCCAGCTACACGAATCCGAATCTTGGGATTATCAACGAGTATCTGATACACCCTCTCTAACTCCGCTTTTGACTCAGGCCGCAGCGTCGCCTTATCAAAGTCAAAAAAGACATTCCGCAGGATAATCACAGTCCCAGCCTTGTATTTCTCCAATCCAATGTCTTTGCGAATCTCTCTATACCCTTGCGATTCCTCCACGATGAAGTTTTCAGAATGGAAGGCGTATCCGTCCGCAGTGACGGCGATACCGTAGTTCCGTCCAGCGGGCAAGGAGGCGAGATATTTACCCGTAGTGGCATTAGAAGTAAGGACTGCGATGGTGTCTCCCTTAGCGTTGTCAATGATCGTGATAGTGGCTTCCAAGGGGGACTGGGTCTGAGCATCATAAATGATACCTGTGAGCAGGGTAAGATTTGGACGAAAGGTAATAGCAGGCGGTTCCGAGGTGACCTGTATATCTTCAGCCTCCGCAGGTTTCTGGACAGAGGGTGGAGGTTCTACTTGAAGGGTAGAGAAATCTACCAGATAAATATCTTTTTCCCCGTACGAATCATCCCGTTCGCTCGCATAGTATCCGTGCAGACCGCTCGCCGAAAGCACGAAATATATTTCATCCCCCGGCGTGTTGATAGGATAACCAAGATTCACCGGAGGACTCCAGGTGCTATCAGAACGCAGCTCCGTACGAAAAATATCAAATCCTCCCATAGAGTTGGGACCGTTAGAGGAGTAAAAGAGCGTCTTTCCATCCGGATGGAAAAAGGGACCATCCTCGTCATAGGGCGTATTGATGGGAGGACCGAGATTGATGGGCTGACTCCATTTTCCGTTCGGAAGGCGACGGCACATGTAGATATCCCTTTTGCCCATACCCCCAGGCCTGTCAGAGACAAAGAAGAGCGTCCGTTCATCAGCAGAGAGGCACACAGAAGGCTCCCAATACTTGGAGTTGATAGGCGAACCCATATTCTTGGGCGAGAGCCACTTGGTACCCTTCAAGCGACTGATAAAAATATCCCCACCATTATCTGAGTTGAACAAAAAGAGGGTCTGCCCATCCGCTGACAACGCAATACAAGCATCATGAACCCCAGTATTCAGTGGAGGACCGATATTTCTCGGGGAAGACCACTTACCATCCGCTTGTTTCTCGCTGATGTAGATATCCTCATATGGCAAACCGTCCGAAGCAACCTTCCCACCCGTAGAACCATACCGACGAGAAGTAAAAAGCAAAACGCTCTCATCCGCAGATATTACCGGCGCATAGTCAGGCGCCGGAGAGTTAATCACCCCACTGAGGTTTCGTATGTCTATCTTAAGGGGCTTTTCTAAATACTTCTCGGCATTTTTGAGGTGCTGGAGGGTAGTTTGCAAACTGGCATACATAGGATCAGACGGTCGTAGCTGCTGAAGTAGCCGTTCCACTAAGGGACGAGCCCGTGCAGGTTGCCCAACTCTTTGGAGTGCATCTGCATAAGCTGTAATCAAGCGCGGTGTGAAGTTGACCCCCATCCGCTCCGCTTTTTCAAAATACTCCACTGCCTTACGATTCTGGCGCAGCCGCCATGCACAATAGCCGGCATTTATGTGTGCCTCTGCACTGAATGGATTGAGCTTCATAGCCGTCTCGTACTCGCTGAGGGCGCCTCCAAAGTCCTCTATCTGCATCAGCTCCTCCGCACGACGTATATGCTTCTCGGCTTTCTGGGGCTGAGCCATTAGAAGACAGCTGAAAAGTAGAATAATACCGGCTTGTTTCATGAGGCAAATATAGCAAATGGGGCTGAGAGCAGGGAAAGAATGTTCAGCTCTCCCCACCTTAGCTCTGGGCACCTATGACATCACTTAGCCGATTGTCTATCCACGAACGCAAGGAGACTTCGGGAACTTTTTCTACCACCTCGGTAAGAAAAGCCCGATACAGCATCTGACGCGCCGTAGGCTCAGGAATACCGCGTGCTCTGAGGTACATAAGCATATCCCCTTGTAAAAACCCTGTAGTTACCCCATGCGTACATCGCACATCATCTGCGAAAATCTCCAACTGTGGACGGCTATATGCCACAGCCGTAGGGGCTATAAGTAGAGCTTTATGCGACTGATAAGCATTAGTCTTTTGAGCCACACGATCCACAAAGATTCGGCCCTGAAAAGCACTTCGCCCCTTGGCTTGAACAAGAGACTTGAAAAGTTGATTACTCTCTGTATGAGGAGCAAAGTGTTCTACTCGGATAGCCGTATCTACCAGAGCATGTTCTCGCACATAAGCCGCCCCGTGGAGATGAGCTGAGGCTCCCTCGCCCGCAAGCCGAACGCGATACTCACTGCGTTTCCAGCCAACCTCCGTAGTGAAATCATAGGTGGCTATTGAAGCGTTTTTTTCAAGATAACTGGTCAAGATCAGGTAGCGATATGTACTTTCGCTCCCATCTTCTGAAAGATAATACAGTCTCAGCTGAGCACCCTCTCCGAGATGCAGATGAAAGCGTAAAAGAGAAAAACCTTCCCCTTTGATTGAGAACCCGATCTCCGCCTCAGCATGTGCCGGAAGAGATACGGTAATGAGCTGCGCTGAAAGGCTTCCAGGATTGCGCAGAGTAAAAGCTAACCGCTCCCCATCAACTAACCTATAATGGAGCTGAGCGGGTATGCCCGATAAAAGAGCCTCCCACGGCGATAAGGGCTCAGGAAATGACCTCAGCGCCTCGATTCTCTCAACTTCCGCCAGAGACAGGGGACTTTTAGAAGAGAAAGCACTCTGAGAGGCTATGTGCAGAGGTTCCGTTTGAAAAGGCACATAATCCCAAGCATAGCGGAAGAAATCCATGGGTGTGTATTTCCAATCCTCCTTGAGGGCCTGTTCGGTGAAAAGAGTGAGCAGGTCCGCATCGGATACCCACTGATGACTTTTACTGCGTAAAGGAGAGGGGATGACCTGAGCATCTCTGAGAGCTCTGAAAAGATTTGTGAGATGGCTCGCCCCCGCCTCTAAGGAGAGCTTATCTTGGGTCAGAGTAGATGCCATGTTATGCAGGATTGAGAAGTGGCTCGTACCCTTTTTCTTCCAGCTCTAACGCCAGCTCTGCCCCCCCCGAGCGAACAATCCGTCCATCTGCCAGAATATGTACAAAATCCGGACGTATGTATTGCAAAATCCGATAATAATGCGTGATAATCACAAAGGCTCGCCCGGGCGAACGCAGAGCATTTACCGCTTCAGAAACGACCCGGAGCGCATCAATATCTAAACCAGAATCCGTTTCATCCATAATCACCAGCTTAGGGTCTAATACAGCCATCTGAAATATCTCTGCCCGTTTGCGCTCTCCACCTGAGAACCCCTCATTTACAGAGCGACTGAGAAAGGAAGGGTCCAGTTTGAGTAAAGCGGCTTTTTCCCGTAAAAGCGCCATCAGGTCCGATGTATCCAGCGGTTCCAGACCTTTGGCTGCCCGATGGGCATTGAGAGCCGCTCGTAAAAACTGTATCATGCTCACACCCGGAATCTCTACTGGATACTGAAATGCCAGAAAAACTCCTGCATGGCTGCGTTCCTCGGGCGCCATTTCCAAAAGGTTTTGTCCCTCAAAAACAACTTCCCCCTCTATAACCTCGTATCCCTCTCGTCCCGCAAGTACCGAAGCAAGCGTGCTTTTCCCTGCGCCATTCGGTCCCATGATAGCGTGAACTTCACCTGGTTTGACCGCTAAACTCAATCCCTTTAGAATTGGTCGGCCTTCAACAGATACATGAAGGTTGTCTATGCTCAACATAAGCGCTGCAAAGTTGATTGTTTACGAACTCAAACGCTATAACAAAAAAACCGACCATATGTACTGCCGAGACGGACACGCAAAGCGCCCTTTCCTCATGAATGGATAATTCCTCGTATAGCGACCAGAGATATAAAACCCTCTTACCTTCGCTTTATGCACACCCCCACCCTGACAAACCGTAAAGCTCTCCACGATTACGAACTATTAGAACGATACACCGCTGGCATAGTGCTTTTAGGTCCAGAGGTGAAATCTTTACGCGCAGGGGGCGGCCAGCTCCAAGATGCTTTCTGTGCTTTCAAAGAAGGAGAACTCTATCTCCTGAATATGTATATCGCACCCTACAAGCAGGCGGGATACGCCTATGTGCCAGAACGGCGACCCCGAAAGCTCCTACTCCATCGGCAAGAACTTAAGCGTCTGCAAGGACGGCTCACTCAAAAAGGACTTACTCTAATCCCAACCAAACTCTTCTTCAACGAACGAGGCTGGGCAAAAGTAGAAATAGCTCTCGCCCAAGGACGGAAAAAATACGATAAGCGATTAGCCATCCAAGCCAAAGAAGAGCGCCGCCGTATAGAACGCCTACAGAAGCGCTACTGAAATGCTCAAGTTCTCCGTAGGACTTTTTCTACGCAGCGTAGCAATACTTTTTATCAGCTTCACGCTGATTTTTTTGATCATCCGTGGATTGGGGGACCCTACACACATGCTGCTCGGCCAGCGCGCAGATCAAACTTCTTTGGAGATGATTAGAGCCCAGCTTCATCTGGACGAACCCCTATGGAAGCAATACCTACTTTCATGGGCCGACTGGCTCCCTTATAGAAAAGGAGAATGGCGCACACCCTCGCTGGGTCTATCTTACCAATACGGACGCTCCGTCTGGGATTTATACGCAGAACGGTTTCCAGCTACCCTCTTGCTGGGCAGTCTCGCTATGACTTTGGCAGGCATCATGGGTGTAACGCTCGGTTTGTGGCATTCTTTATACCCTTCTGTCCTGATGCGAAGCTTCGCATTATTTCTGATAGCTCTACCTGGATATGTGGTGGGCATTTTTTTGATATGGCTTTTTGCCCTAAAGCTGCGCAGTTGGACGGGTCTATCCCCCAGTGGGTATATAGCCACTTATGACCCTGTGTGTGAATGCATTATTTATCGCTGGAAAATGGTAATCCTTCCTGCGGTGGCTTTGGCTCTCCGTCCAGCAGCGTATCTATTTTTACTCACCAGTGAGCAAGCAAAAGCTATTCTGAATGCCGACTATATCCGAACGGCCCGAGCGAAGGGTAAGCCTCTCTATCGGACTCTTTGTCAGGATGTCCTTCGGAACCTCCTACCGTCTCTATTCATCAGTATATCCCAATGGCTTGCTGGGATTTTGACGGGGGCGATTTTTATAGAGGAGCTCTTCGACTGGCCCGGCGTAGGAAAGCTTCTTTTTTCTGCTGTAATGAGTAGTGACTTTCCCCTTCTCGTAGGTATCGCTCAGCTTTCCACACTGATATTCATCATTTTACATGCCTTCAGCGAAGTGCTGAGCCGATGGAGTGATCCGCGCTTGCGAACTTAGGCTACTTAGAAGGGGGCTGACGACGACGAAAGATGACAAGAAGGTCTTTATCCCAGAGCTTTTCCCATTTGGGCGATTTTTCCAGAGAGTCTATAAACCGATGAAGCTCTTTCGTAGAGATTGGCCAAGGATTGGGGTCATGACGCAATAGAGCGATATACTCTGCGTTTTTACAGGCTGGAAAGTGATAATACTCCTCCCGAGGAGGAATGTGAGGCGCCAAGCGGGAAGTTGCACTCACCGCCGCTTCCTTTGGAATCACCTGAAGTCCCTCATGTACTTTTGAATAGCAGTATATTGAACGGTAATGCTTGGGCGAATACCACCGATGACGCTCGGGATCATACCATTTAGAATAGCGGCTATCCAGGAGAGAGATATTCATCAGATGAGCCCCCAAAGCACCTCCTACCAGGCATACCCAAAACCAGACGCTCCCCTTCCACCTTTCGGCAGTCCATAGTACAGCTATGGGTAGCATAGCCGCAAACTCCATCCCATAGTGATAGAGCGTGCCCCAAAGCAAAGGATCAGCAGAAAGCAGCTTATACATATACACAGGGAGTAGTATGAGTAGAAATATCGGTTGAAAAACGAAGCTCCACCCTCCCGACCAGAGAACAGCCCAGTGTAGCTCAGGTTTGACCCCTACCATTTCGGGATAGGGCGTATCAAAAAGTAGCGTCCAGATCAGCTGAGGACGCAGAAAAATAGTTTTGGCCACCCTTAGAAAAGAAAAAGAAGGCATCGGGTCTCGGCCTTGAAGGACGGCTATCGGATCATGCGCCGCTAAGTAGGCATACAGGTTTAGACGAGAATACCCTTTCTCCCCGCCCTTATATAGAAAATAACTTACAGCAAACCAGATGAGGGTGCCCAGTGCAGCCCAAATCAGCCACTTTCTATTCTCAGCTCTCCTGTAAATAAAAATAAACATGAGTAGAGCCATCCATACCCCCCACAAAGCGAAGTTTTCCTTTGCGCCGACAAAGAGTGCCCACGAGAGGATAAAAAGCCACTTGTTTTTAGTTTCAAACGCATAAAATGCCCAAGGTACCCATGCAATGCCGCTGATAAGTTCGTGCCAGTCCCACGCCATCAAGCTGGTCACTCCCCACATGCCAAAAAAGTGAATCATACCCCACATCCCCGCCTGCCATAGGCCCGTACGATGCTTTGCATACACGAAGATTCCCACCGCCATAAATCCTACAAGTAGCCACTGATGGACTAAAAGTCCCCACGGTCCTCCAATCCAGTAAAAAGGCAGAGCGGTAAGAACGGATGGAGAAGCATGAGCATCGGTGCGCCAATCCTGCTCATCCATCCATGGATTAGTCATACTTGGCAGACGAGGTACTATGTGCCCACGACTGTGATAATCCATGATTTGTAGAGAATAGGCTAACTCTGTGGCAGCAGTTCGGAAGTTATAGTGATTAGGGAAAGAAATCAGGCCGTATATAAGCATGAAAAATAGCCACACACCTGCCACTACCCACCTTGCACGCCAAGGCATACATCAAAGTAAGGGCATTTTCGCGCACGCTTAGCCAGCTATTTTATCTACGCCACAGGTGGAATAGGGCAAACGAGCGCTACGCCTCAGAAGACTAAATTATTTTGCAAATACAACATTCTGCCGTAACTTAGTCGTATGCGAGCTTTATTCGCACTGGGA
>JANWXY010000091.1 GCA_025057135.1 Bacteroidia bacterium
CATAAGTTGAAAAGAATGACGGGTCTCGTGCCTGTATCGCGAGCTTCTACAGCGAGGTCTATCACCGCTTTCACCGCATGAGCTGCTTCGGGGGCGGGAATGATCCCTTCAGTTCTGGCGAAAAACTCCCCTGCCTCAAAAACCGCTTTTTGATTGTATGCTCGAGCTTCTATGTAGCCCATATCATACAAGTGGGATACAATAGGCGCCATACCATGATAGCGTAATCCGCCCGCATGGATTTTGGGGGGGATAAACTCGTGTCCAAGCGTGTGCATCTTCAAAAGAGGGGTCATCCCCGCTGTATCGCCATAATCATAACGGTATTCTCCCTTTGTGAGAGAAGGACAGCTTTCAGGCTCCACTGCTACGACACGATAGCTTCTCTGACCAGACCGCAGGCCCGCTCCTATAAAGGGCAGGACTAAACCTCCGAAGTTACTTCCTCCGCCTACTGCCCCGACTAAGATTGTAGGAGCTTCCCCAGCGATTTCCATCTGTTTCATAGCCTCCTGCCCGATAATGGTCTGATGGAGAAGAACATGATTCAGCACGCTTCCCAGGGCATACTTCGCCTTTTCATCGGAGAGCACATCTTCTATGGCTTCGCTAATAGCAATTCCAAGGCTTCCTGGCGAATCGGTATCATGGAGCTTTCGTCCGAAACTCGTACGGTCGGAAGGGCTGGGAAAAACCTGTGCCCCATAAGTCTCCATCACGATGCGGCGAAGGGGCTTTTGATGATAGCTTATGCGTACCATATACACCCGAGCCTGCATTCCGAAAAGTCGGGTTGCCAGCGCCAAAGCAGAGCCCCACTGACCTGCACCCGTCTCGGTAACGAGCGTTTCCACGCCCTCCTGAGCGTTGTAGTAGGCTTGAGGGATAGCGGTATTGGGCTTGTGGCTACCTGCGGGGCTCACGCCCTCGTACTTGTAATAGATGCGTGCAGGCGTGTCTAAGGCGGCCTCTAACCGCCGAGCTCGAAATAACGGGGTAGGACGATAACGCTCATAGATTTCCAATACGGGCTCTGGAATCGGAACCTCCCGAACTGCCGACATCTCCTGCTCTACCAGCGCCTTTGGGAAAAGACGCAGTAAGGGAGCAGGGTCCGTCAATGGCTGCTGCGTGCGAGGGTCCAGAGGCGGATCCAACGGCTTCGGCACATCTGCGAGAATGTTGTACCATGAGCGGGGCATATCGCCCCCATTCAACCGATACGCTATCATACGCATATCCATGATTTGAGGGTTTTGGATGCGATTACGAGTTGTCTTGTAAGTAGGACGAAGTCTCGAGTTAGACAGAATATTTTTCTCTGAATTTTCTGGAGTAGCTCCCAGCAAAAAAGGCAGAATAGGCCTTTTGCTTCAACGCTGCGGATATAAACAGTTGGATGGCTTACTAGCTTTGAGCTAGACTCCCTCCTGAAAAAGAGGGTGCTTACCTTTCTACAATGCGTGCAAGGTAGGTCAGCGTCGGTCTCTTCAGATAGGGCGCCAAACCCACCCCCTCACCCCAACATTTGTGAGATTGTATGGGAGAGTCGTGAGGAAATACACTGAATAAGGGTGGTGGGTTTGCATGCCGCAAAGGTACAACATTCCGAGAAAACAATTAGCCCCCGCGTCCGACGGGGCAAGGCGTATCCTTGTACGCTTGATCTAACGACTCCGAATCCCTTGGAGTACTCTGAGCAGGGCTACACTGCTGACCTTGTCAGAGAGATAATTTATGAGCCGTTTGGCATCTTCAGGCGTTTCCTGGAAAAGAGCAGTGAGCATACTCCCGAGAATAATAGGGTGGCTCTCAGCCAAGCTCTCTATCTCTTCTAGAAAGCTCTCCTCTTGCTGAGCCAGCAGCTGTAAGATATAGCCGCTTAGCTCAGTTTTATATTCCTTCAAAAGCTCCTGAAAGAGGTTATTAGCTTTCACCAGATTATTGCCAAGGTAGCCATAGGCGGCCATCAATATGAGTCCTCTGCGCAGCTTGGCTTTGAGGATAGGAGGAATCTCTAAACCTATCGCTTCTAACCAGTCTCTGGTCAGCTCCTGTTCATCGGGAGTGCTGTACTTGTACGCTAAGCTTAGGTACTTTATCGCATTCTGGGTATCCATCTTTTGTAAATGGAATAGTCCCTGAAGCTCATAATACAGCCCTTTGCGATCGGGATGCTCCTCGTAGAATAAGTCCAATACCGAAATGAACTGATCACCTTCACGCAAAAGGTAGTCATATAGGGTATCTAGCCACTGAGAGTAGGAGAGTTTTGAGGGGAAACGAAACTGTAGTCCCTGAGTTGCAGAAGAGGATATAGATATTCTCTCAGAATATGAGGAGTCGTTGCGGCTCATTTTAGGTGCAGGAGAAGACGAGTGGGGCACAGGCTGGAAATATCCACTGGAATAAGTCCATTTTGCCGTCGTAGGAGGAGGCGGCTGAGACTCGCCCGGAGTTTCCATCGGGGAGAGAGATTCCTGAGGGTTCTTATGGCTATCTTGATTGGAAGGACTGAGGGTTTTGAGTCTTTCAACCAAGAATCTATTATTTTCCAGTTGGGAGGGGCTGAGTCTGCGTAGAAGCTCATCTCCTTGGATAGTATCTCCTTTAGCGTAGAGTAAGTATATCTGCCGCAGTTCAAGCTCATCAGTATCTTTGGGGCATGTGCGATAAGCATCTTTTAGCATGCGCTCCGCTTGCTTTATATCGCCCCTACTGAGATGTAAGTCAAATAGCTGCTTTCGGGCCTTACAGGCTGCCTTCTTGTAGCTGCCGTCATCTCCGCTGCTGAACTCCGTAGTAAGTATCCTTTCTAACCATTTCAAAGCCTCCGTGGTATCCCTATTGTTATGTAAGGCTATTTGACTTAGGTTGTACGCGTACTTAGCTCTGGAGGCATAGTTACCTAAGAGACTCGGCCTATTGAGACAATCTTCCATCTCCGGCGTCAGAGTGTCTATCAAGCCTTTTCTTCGTATGTATTCAGTGAAGAGGTAACCATTCTCTATACAGAGATAGGCTTCTCGGTCTGCATGCTTTATGATTTGCTCCATAGCCTTTTTCTCGTTTTGACTTTCCCACAGAGCAATCGCATATAAAGTGTAGCCCCCGAGGGGAAGTTTGGCAGCCTCTAAGTGAGGCTTGATAAGAACCAGAACCGAGTCCCAGTTTTTTCTTATAGCGAGTTCTCGAGCCTTGATTACAGAGAGAATAGGGCTGTTAGAGAAAGTTTGGAAGTAAGAATCACATAAAGAATGCATGTGAGGAGAGCTCTCGCAGAAAACTTGCCTATTCTGGGCATCGCCGAGAACGAAAGAAAGCCATATCCCGTACTCTAAAAGAGAGTCAGAAAGTGTGATATACCCAGGCCTGTCATTTTTAGTAAGATGGAGGTACTCTATGAGGCTCTCCATTGAGTGCTTGCAGAGCGAGTCAGAAGGATTAGGAAATAAAACCTTGTTCAGACAGTCTCCGAGGTTGAAAAGGATTATGCCACGAAGGGCGTGTAGGTCTGCGGATAAGAATGCACTGCTTCTACGCTCTATGTAGTCATGCGCTTCTCGTATTTTTCCTTCTATCAGATACCCCAATGCCACTCCTACATGTGCTTCTAACAGTGAGCTATCTACTCTAATCGCTTTTTCAAAGTAAGACCGAGCATCAGCGTATCGCTTCGCGCTATACAGGTAAAACTTACCAATACCCAATAAAGCAGGGGGAAAGTCTGGGTTCTGCTTTAGTGCTTCTCTGTAAGCGATTTCTCCTTTTTGAAAGCGCCTTTGTGCTAAATAAACTTCTCCCAGAAGAGCATAGCTTTGGGCATCTTTAGGAGCTAAACTATGGGCTTGCTGCGCATACATTTCCGCCTCGCTGAGTGCTCCTTTCCTTAGGGCTATCTCTGCCAACCCCCAATAAACTATCGGGAAAGTATCAACTTTAGCTCTGGCGAGAATGGCGTAGAAAACTTCCTTTGCCAGCTCATAGTCGGATTGCCTGAGATATATCCAGCCTTTGGTAATGTCTTTTAGGATTGAGAGGGAGGGATTCTTCTCGTCAATCACCAGTCTTCTTAGCATCTCTTCTGCTACCCTGGGTGAGCCAGCCAGAGCATAACCTAATGCCTGTAAGAGCTGGAGCTCCTTCTCCTTGCGCGGGACAAACTGCCTGATACCCTCTATAGCTTTCGCGACGCCATCGGGATCAAGCATTTGGAGCCGTTCTCTGATTAGTTTTAGGGAGCTATCTATTTTCTGCTTCTTGTCTACATTTCGCTCGGCATATAATCGGTACATCTGATAAGCAAACTGGACCAGCCGACCCGTGTTCAGCACTTCGGTTATTTGGGCGAATAGGAGACTTACAAAGCCCGCTACAAAAAAGATAAAAGGGCGCATGATGCAAATATCAAAACTATTTAGCATTTCACAGCACAGCGTGTGGATAAACTGGTGTGCCTATATGGAGGGGGATACTATGAGCGTTGGGTAAGATTACTACACCTTATAGGATTTAGCAGAGGTCAGCTTCCGTGGCCCCAGTTTCTTTTTCCTGCACGGAGAGTATGTCCTCAGGTAGAATATGTCCGAGTCGGGTACGCTTCGTCTGTAAGTAGCGCAGGTTGTAAGTAGTCGGAGTAGATATCAAAGGCACGGTCTCTACAATCTCTAAGTCATACCCCGCCAAGCCGGCTCGTTTTTTAGGGTTATTGGTCATGAGGCGCATTTTACGCACACCTAAATCCCGCAGTATCTGAGCGCCGGTACCATAATCCCGCTCATCCGGTTTGAAACCCAGAGCGACATTCGCTTCTACCGTATCTAAGCCTTCCTCTTGCAGGCGATAGGCATGCATTTTGGGGAGAAGACCGATACCACGCCCCTCTTGATTCACATAAACGAGAACGCCTTTTCCTTCGGCTTCTATGCGACGCAGGGCAAGGCTTAGCTGATTCCCGCAATCACAGCGCAAGGACCCCAGAATGTCTCCGGTAAAACAAGATGAATGAACTCTCACCAGAATGGGTTCATCTGGTTCCCAGCTTCCTTTGACGAGGGCAACGTGCGGCTCGCCTGTGAGAGTATGACGGTAGGCGTAAAGCTTGAAGTGCCCGTATTTAGTCGGCATATCCACGACTACCTCTCGGACGATAGTAGTCTCTGTACGGAGCCGATAAGCGATGAGGTCTTTTATGGTAATGAGAGGGCAGCCCCACTTATCTGCAAGGGCTCGGAGCGTAGGAAGCCGAGCCATTGAGCCGTCCTCATTCATGATTTCCACGATTACAGCGACGGGGATGAGCCCGGCTAAGTGCATGAGATCAATGGCCGCTTCGGTATGACCTGCTCGGCGCAAGACTCCCTCGGGACGCGCAATGAGAGGAAAAATATGTCCAGGACGAGCAAAATCCTCTGGGCGCGCCGCAGGGTCCGCCAAAGCTCGGATCGTACGAGCGCGATCCTGTGCCGAAATGCCTGTTACTTTTCCCTCGCCGATGTAATCCACTGAAACAGTAAATGCCGTATGATGAGGGGCTGTATTCTCACTAACCATCGGAGGCAGCCGCAGTTCATGGGCGCGCTTCTCTGTCAAGGGAACGCAAATAAGCCCCCGAGCCTCCTTAGCCATGAAATTCACCGCCTCAGGGGTCACAAACTGGGCCGCCATTACTAAATCACCTTCATTCTCCCGATCCTCATCATCTACGACGATGATGAAGCGCCCTTGCCTCAGAGCTTCAATAGCATCACTAATAGCATCTACCTGAATACTCTCTTGGGTCACATTCATGCATCCCTTAACAAAGTTTCTACGACTTTCTCTATTCGCTCACCCACCTCCTCAATAGAGCCGAGCCCTGCAATCTCGTAGAGTTTATTCTTGGCTTTATAGTAGGAAAGAAGGGGGGCAGTTTTTTGATGATACTCTCGTAAGCGGGTTTGTATAGTCTCTGCCGTATCGTCCGCCCGACCTTCTATTTGGGCGCGTGTAGAGAGCCTTTGAAGCAGCACGTCTTCGGGAACTTGCAAAAAAAGGGCTCCACCTAAGTAGGCGTTTTTCTGTTGTAGCAGGGTATCTAAGGCTTCTGCTTGAGCCACCGTCCGAGGGAAGCCATCCAGCAAATAATCCCGCCCATTTTTGAGATGACTTTCTACAAGCTGAATAATCAGCTCATCGGGAACGAGTTTGCCATTCTCTACAAGAGCTTGTATAGAAGTGCCTAAGGGCGTTCCCTTGCGAATCTCTTCTCGTAGGAGATCTCCTGTCGCCAAATATCCCCAGTTATACTTCTCAACGAGACGCCGAGCCTGTGTGCCTTTACCAGCGCCAGGCGGTCCTATGAGCAGAAACGCCCGCATGAAGCAAAGATACTCAGCGCGCCCACTTTTGGAGCTTTTCTTGGGTAAGGCGGGCATAGAGGCTTCCAGGCACCTCTCGCAAAAGGCGCTCGTAGTACCTTAGAGCCTCTTTGGGGTTAGAACTGATTTCACCTAAAAGGTATAGCGCATCATCGCGATATAAGCTCTCTGTATCAGGATAATCCGCTAATAGAGCCAGGTAGGTTTTCGCTTGTGCTGTGTCACGCTGGTTGAGAAAATACTGCGCTTTTGACCATAGGATATCATCCGTGATCGGATGCCCTTTGTAAGTCTGCTGAATAGAATCCAAAAGGCGAAGAGCCTCGTTATGCCGATTTTGTAGCTTGAGGACTTCGGCCCGAGCGTATAGCTTCAAAGGAGTGATGAGGGTGTCAGGTTTGAGGTTGTCCTCTATGTGCCAGAAAAGTTGTATGGCATCGTTAGAAAGGTCATCCTGAGTATTATGCTTGAGAAGGCGCAGACGAGTCTTGGCTAAATCAAACTCGCCCTGAAAATAGGCTAAACGGGCCAGCTGAAAATACACTTCGCTTTGCCAGGTAGATTGAGGGAGGCGGCTCTCTATTTCTAAAAGATACAAGCGGCTCTGAACAAAGTCCCCCTTGTGAAGGGCTGCTTCGGCTAAGAGGAGGTATTTCTGAGCCAGAGTGGAGATCAGAGGGGGGTCAAAATTTTTCATTAAGCTAATCACCGAGTCGGGCTGAGCAAGTCGCAGATGCCAGCGGGCTTTCTCTAAGAGAAGGGCAGCATTTGCGGGGAAGCGCTGTAAGAGAGAGTCTATAACTGCCAGAGCGCGTTGGGGCTGGCGTTGGAGCGCCTCTGCTTCGGTGTATCGCGATACAGCAGTAGCATAATAGGGGCACACTTCCCCAGCGCTAATAATTAGTCGGAAAGCCTCACTCGCAGTCGTAAAAAGCCCGCGCTCATAGGCAGTCCAGCCCACCTCATATAGCGGACGACAATCTCGCTCCATGCGAAAGCACGACCGAGCATACCGCAGAGCTTCCGAGTACTGCTCTGTCATAAGGTAGAGCCGCAGCAGCAGAGTAGCGATGGTAGGATGCGCATTTTGCTGCCAAATCTCCAACAAAGCTCCCTCTGCACTATCTGCAGAAAGACCATTACCCAGGTAGCCCTGTAAAATAGAGGACAAAGTGTCAGTGGGAATGGACCGCGCCTTCCATAGATTAAGCCACTCTCTCCAAGCCGCACTGAATAGATTTTCGCGCTCATAAGAGCTGATAAGAACATCTGCATAGGCGGCAGAAGAGGGATTCAGACGACGAGCCGCATATAAGGCTTTACGCTGCCACTCTAAAAGACCCCATACTCTAAAAGCTATTTCTGCCAGAGCTTCCAAAGTCGGTATATCCACGTCACGACGACCGACTATGGACTCCCAGTCCTGAGTGGCATTTGTATCCCCTTCTAAATAACGGCGCCGAGCCTCCCAAGCTAAACCCCAGATGGATAGCCGACCTTTATATCGCTCAGATTGAAGCCATTTTTGATATTCTACGGTCTTCTGCTGCTGTAAAAGGCATTCTACGGCATAGGTACCCCACAAGTAATCCCGACTTTTATCAAAAAGCCTGCGAAACTGCGGGTAGGCCTCTTCATAGCGCCCCATTCGAAAGTCTTCCGTAGCTATCTGGGGACTTTGAGCTAAAAGGGGAAGGGTTAGCCAAAGGAGCTTCTTCATAATCGCCTCAGGTCATTCCAAAAAGCAAATATCATCAGAGCTAAAATGAAAGCCAGCCCCACATATTGCGCTATTTCTCGCAGACGGTAGGAAGGCTCTCTTCGGAAAACTGCCTCTAACCCCAGAAATACCAGATGTCCCCCATCCAGGAGCGGTATAGGCAGTAGGTTCATAATCGCTAAAATCAGACTCAGCGAGGCCGTAAATGCCCAAAAGCCAACCCATCCACTTGTTTCAAACGTGCGTCCTGCAATTTTAGCAATCCCTATCGGACCAGAGACACTATCTGAGACCCGGGAGCGGCCCGTGATGAGATGGAAAAGTGCTTTTAGATTAGTCGTCGTGAGATGGTACGATTGAAAAATCGCCAAGGTGAAAGCTGTGGACAAAGAGAGCGCTGTTACCTCCCGAGGCAATTCCACCGCAGGATAAGCCTGAAGTCTGTAGGCCGTATCTAACTGAACCGCTACGGACAGGATTTTTTCTCCACGACGAACCTCCAGCCGTACGGTATCGCGTCGCAGCCTCTGCAGAACCTGGCGCATTTCTGAAAAGCTCTGGATAGGCTCTCCTTCTATGGACACGACCAAGTCGCCCTTTTGAAGCCCCGCCCGAGCCGCAGGACCGCCAGAGACAGGCTCTATCTGCGCAGGCAGCCTCGGAACAAACACCTCTTTCCCCTGGCCATAAAGAGACATGAGACTATCCCGCATAAAAGCTGTGAGAGTGATCCGCAGGGTATCCTGCCCTCTAAGGACAGTCAGAACCGGCTCTTCCTCCAAAAGCCACTCTGGTGAGGAGATGTGGTCTAAGTAGGCAGCCTTATCATTTACAGCGAGGAGACGGTCGCCAGACTGAAGGCCTACGAGGGGCAGCGCTTCCATGCCCATAGACCAGCGATGTAGGGGAACTCTCTGAGTGCCATTCGTGTAAAGCAAAGCTGTGAGCAAAGCCACAGCAAACAGGATATTCATCAGCGGTCCCCCAGCTATAACGAGTGCCCGTTGATGAAGGGGCTTCGCTCGGAACTCATCCGGAGCTGGTACGGAAGGCAGACCTCCACGCTTTCCGAGCTGACTTTCATCGACCATCCCAGCTATTTTCACATATCCCCCCAGAGGCAATACGCCGATGCCATACTCCGTCCCCCCGCGTCTCCACCTGAGCAGTCTGGTAGGCCAATCAAAAAAAAGATAAAACTTCTCCACCCGCATTCCGAAAAGCTTTGCTGGCAGAAAGTGTCCCAACTCGTGAATGACAATCAGCAAGCTTAGCGCCAGCAAAAACAACCCTATGGTGAGCACATTCAAAAATACCAAAAAGTCTGCGCTTGTACCCCCGCTGACAGAGACTCCGTCGGGATAGACTTATGAGCGGGAAGCCTGGAAGATAACCGGCGACACTTTCTCGACACTGACTATCAAAATACCCATATCTACTTCAAATCGGCTCATATTCTATTCGCACGCAGCCTTTACGCCCTTGGGTGTCATAGAAATCTATAAAGCGGAGTTTGTAAAAACTCAACTCACCAACCTTTAGCACAAAGTACCGAGAGAGGTCTATTACATATGTACCAGTGCTGAAATCGTATCGCTTCCAATCATATCCAATAACATCGCCCTTATCGGAAAAACTAAGCCGCTGAGCCAGGGCAAAGTTCATCTGCTCGTAGGGCGTCTCGGAGGTACGAACTACAGCAGCCTGTACATTTTCTCCAATAAGGGCACCGAGAACAGGATACCAACGAAACTCCTCTGGCTGATCATAGAAAGGATGAATGTACCGAGTGAGAATAAGGTCGGCCCGCCACGAAGGTAGAATAGAGACGCTCTCTTCGCTCCTATCCAGAGCGATAAAGCGAACCGCTGTATCCACAGGGAGTCGCCATCGCGCCGTGTCTCCTCCGGTCAGCGCAGTAGAGAGAATGCTCAGAGTAGGACCTTCCCAACGAATGGCTACCTTCCGGTAGCGCTTCTGTGGATTTCTATAGAAACTCTCCCCTCGGTCCCTATCTATCACAAAAAAGCGTACTTCCCCTCGGTGAAGGGGTTGAAGCGCTGCCGTATCTACCAGATCACAGCGCCAACCAGAAAGCTGAGCTGGCTGAATAGGCTGTTGCCATACAGCTTCGGAGACCTCCACGGCGAAGGCGTACATAGCTGCATTGAGCCGTATTTCATACCTGCCC
This sequence comes from Bacteroidia bacterium, assembly GCA_025057135.1. Taxonomy (GTDB): domain Bacteria; phylum Bacteroidota; class Bacteroidia; order SpSt-205; family SpSt-205; genus SpSt-205. The sequence continues at coordinate 10,271 of JANWXY010000091.1, forward strand.
CCCCTGGGACGCAGAGCGAGGTCCCAACTTGTACGCAGCCTTTTGGTCACCTCTCCGAGTTCCAAGCTAATGAATGCCACGGTATCATATTCAGAGCCGAGATTTGCCTCTAAGGTTCGCCCCTCTGGGGTATCTGGAAGCTGCCAAGGCTTTTCGGGACGGCGACATCCCATCACTGCCACACCAGTGATGCCCAAAAGCCAGAGCCACCTGCTCATATCTGCCCTCTTTGAATATGATACTCTAAGCGCAGGAAAGGATACCGTCCCATTCCCACGGGCGCAGAGAATCCTCCAGCGGTATGAACGCCACCGGCGAGGTTTGCTGACACAGCTGTGATACCGAAAGCATTTCGTAGCCCCAGAGTAGCCTGCACTCTCTCTCGCCAGAAAGCTCGACTCATAGATAGGTCTAACCAGGGAAAGCCGCCTATCCAGCGCCAGCTTATCTCCCCACTTTGTTCTGCAATAAATATAGGAACTTGCGCTTGGTATTTGAAAAAGGCGCTGAGAGTGACTTTTCGCCATGTGTAGGAGGTTTGCGCTGCGATTTCCCATCCCCATCGCTCGCTCCGATACTGCGTGAAAGTCGCTCCACCAGATACCGAAAAGTTTTCTCTAAGAAACTCTATCCGCGGTTGAATGCCCAAGGTCTGAAATCGCTGGATATTTTTGTAAGTGGTAAATAGCGTCATCGGGTCAATAATCACCAGCTGGATGATGTCCCGCACAGTATTATAGAAAGCAGATAGACGCGCCCGCCAGAGAGAGTGTCTCGTCATATGTGTCCAAGTCAAATTTCCATGAACGTGGTGGCTCTGCTCGGGGAGCAGGTCGGGATTGCCTTGGATGTTGTGATTAGTAAAGACGAGATAGAGAAACTGCTCTCTCAGAGAAGGGGCTCGGAATCCTCGGCTATATCCGAGTCGTAGAGTGAGAGAAGCAGACGGCATCCAGCGTACATGAAGAGCAGGCAGAAAAGGAGCGGAGTAACGCGTATTGTAAGCCCAACGAAAGCCGGGACGAATAGCTAACTTAGAAGAGAGCATCCATTCTGCGGTACCCCAGAGCGCATAATCTCCCATCTGAGCCCTGCGATCACGAATGCGTCCCCCAGTTATGGTCGTGTGCTGGATTTCGTGGCCTATTTGGAGAGAATTCTTTCCATCATCAAAGGATACGCCTCCACGCGTCCAAATCTGATATTCCTCCGTGCTATCCTGCTGTCCTGGCTGAGGAACAGGTATCTCTTCAAGGGTTACAAGGTCTTTATATACCACATTCCGAATCCGACGATAGTACAAATACGCTCCCTGCTGATCCCAACGCCACCTCGGTGCTATTTGATAGGTCAGATGAAACGCTGGCATGATCCGACGAGTGTAATAGTATTCATCTATGGCGTAAATGCGGCGTGGCGTGATGGTGGGCTCTTTCAGATTGAAGAAGGTCTCCTCGCCTATGGGTGCTTGAATACGAAGACGGAAGCGCTCAGAAGGGCGAAACTGATAACTGACTAAAAAGTTGTACTGCTCACGGGGGCGCCAGAGCTGAGCTCTAAGGCGAGCTGGATTAGGCTCCCATCCATCAAAGTAATACCGTCCCCCAGCTACTGACAGGCGATGTTTAGCAGGCCCTCCCGCCACAGAAAAACCCGCATCATAGACGCCTACACCTTCGTATTGAAAGCGAGCGCGCCCTTCCCACTGACAGCGGCTGGTCCGAGTGATCAGATTAACAACGCCTCCCATAGCATCTGTACCGTAAAGAACGCTCATAGGTCCCTCTACGATCTCTACCCGCTCCACCTCAGAAAGGGGAATCTGGGATAAATCTATACTACCACTCACGCGCCCCAGAACGGGTACGCCATCTATAAGAACCTTCACATGTTCGCCACCGAGCCCTTGTAGGGTTGCAAAAGTACCTAAGTTAGGGTCCTGGGCAAGGCGGGTATTAAGCTCTGTCACAAGCGCCTGGGGTAAATACATCGCTCCTTGCTTCTGCAAACGCTCAGCCGTCATTATCCGCACAGGATACAAACTGCGCAGCTCCTGAACAGGGGCGTAGCTCCCCGTAATGATACTTTCATTGAGTTGAAATACAGGACGGCTAAGACGCACAGCTGCATTTGCTGGCAAACTAAGCTCTCCTCTATAAGACAAGAAGCCCTGAGAAACGATTTCTACCTTATATCTACCAGGAGGTACTCGTATGGCACCAGAACTATCCGTATAAACCGTTAGGTACCCCCCACGAGGTAAGGATTGGAGGCGCACTTGTGCTGATTGTATAGGCTCGCCATCCTCACTTAGGACGCGCAGGGACTGCGCCCAGCATAGAGCCAGTCCCCCCGCTGTCCAGAGTATTTGTTTCATTTCATTCAAAAATAACAGCTTGCGATGCTGTCTTCGTTCCAGAACGAATGCGCAAGATGTAGAATCCCGGTCCTAAGCCTACTGGACGAGGGACATAGACTGTCTCTTCTCCATTCGCAGCCAAAAACAGTAGCCGTTCCCCTGTAAGAGCATACAGTTCTACGTCCCCTGAAAAGGCACTCGGCAAACTCACGGAGAAACCTTCTCGGACAGGATTAGGATAAACCAGAAATCTCTCTGTAAGCGCCATGTCTAAGCCCGTTGATGCTGACTGGATGAGCGCTTTTTCTAAAACAACCCTACCCGTAGCACTTCCTCCGAAGTCTATAAAGCGGACTCGCCACAACCTTCCCGCCCTATCTTGAACTAAAAAGTATAAGGTATCTGCCAGTATCCACTGGCCGGAAACGAAACTCTTCCAGTCATCCCCGATGATAGATATGCAAGAGTCAAGAGGATACGCTGAGATTGTGATTGTGTCGGGATTAGCCTGTCTTGACAATCGTACCCGGGCAGCTTTTACCTTTTGATTGATTAGGACGCCTGTCAGGTTGTAAAGGACGGGAGTGCTGGGATTGTTAGGCGGAGAAATAAATTTAGCATACTGGGTGAAAACCAGATCCCACTGCGCAGGGTCTGGCTCTATGCTATACACTTGATGGGTCAGTAGATTCAGATAGACAAAGTTCTTTCCAGAAGCGATTGTTTTGCTTACCGCATAAGCCGTGTCCTGAGAGCCGTCCAGATTGGCTATGCGGATAAAGTAGCTGCTTCCCTCCAAGCGCTGAATCCAAAACTTCTTGAAGGTATTTCCTACTCTAATGATGTAAAGAGAATCGCCGCGAGTAATGTGGTCTGAAAGATTATAGATGCCCCATCCGACATCAAAGGCGCTCGGACCCGCAGTCGTATTGAAGGCTCCCCTCTCCCACTTACATAGATCATCATATAGAGCAGTTACAGTGTCAGATAAACTAAGTACTGCCCACTGGGAGGTATCTCGGGTAGTTTTGTATAGCGTGACGCCGCAAGGGTGATTGACCCTTATGGCTGCACCACGAATAGGAACCTCAAAAGCCAGGTGCCATCCACAACGTGCAGCTGTGTCCTGACGACCCGTCTGGAGCTGATAGAAAACCATGTTCCGATATCCTGCACCCATGATAACTGTATCAGTGTCTCTGCGAAACGACTGAGCAGATGCAATGCCACTAAAACTTGCCTCTAAGGCTATGACTGCTGTTACTATGAGATTTCTCATGGCGGGAGCAAAGGTAGATATTTTCTCTGGAATGAATCCAAATAAGGCTCCAAATCCTCGCTCCCGGCGGTCTAGTAAAGGTAGTCATATTCCCGGCACATACCTTCGGAGTATGCGATGGCTTATAAGCATAGCAGGCTTTATAGGCGCTTTCGGCCTCATAGGAGCGACGATGCATGCCCACGTTCGCCCTGTACCTGCCTTGGGTCAGGCGGCATATATTGCTTTATTTCATGCTATCGTCCTACTATGGCTTAGCCAGAAAAGAAGATCAGCCGCGGGACTCCTGTTGGCTATGGGCTTTATCGGTGGTGTAGGTTTGTTTAGTGGGACGATTTATTTGCGCTATTTGGCTGGCATAGAAAGGGCTACTGTACTCGCCCCCGTAGGTGGTAGCTTACTCATCTTATCTTGGATAGGGTTAGGCATCGGGGGAATACGGCCGAAAAATGAGAAATAAGCCTTCTCATAGGGTATATCCTCGCACCAAGCATGATTTTTTCCAAGGCTTTAGTATTGCGAGTGCAGCGATACAGAAGTATTTGATGATTTACCCATTCTTTGAAGAAAAATCTCCCCTTCGCTAAACCTGTTCAAACTTGACATTTCGACAAGGAAAATCGCATCCATGTAAAAGCATCCATCTATCGCCTTAGCTCCTGGACAAAATCTACAAGGGCTGCAGTAAAAGTCTGCCAGCTGAATCGCTTCTTGGCTTCTCTAACTGCACTTCTGAGCTGCTCGTAAGGTGTCTGCAAAAGTCGCCATATGGCCTCCCTAAGCGCCTCTACTTCGGGCGAGCACACGAAGCCGACTTTCCCATCCTCTACCATCTCCGGCAAGCCGCCCACATTGGTAACTACCATCGGCTTCTCAAAATGATAGGCTATCTGGGTGACACCACTCTGCGTAGCGCTACGATATGGCTGAACCACCGCATCCGCTGCGCTGAAATAGTATTTGACCTGCTCATCGGGAACAAAACCTTCGCGGAAAATCACTCGTCCCTGCATCTCCGAAGCCTCTAAAAGAGGACGATATTTTTCATAAGGTTCGTATAACTCGCCGGCAATAATCAGCTTGACATCGGGAAGCTCTCGAAGCCTGGGGGTGCGCCATGCCTCTAATAGCAAATCCAAACCTTTGTAAGCTCGGATGAGACCGAAAAAGAGAAAGTAGCGATACGCAGGGTCTAATCCTAAGGCCTCACAAGCTTGATCTTTCGGAAGAAGCTCACCGTAATGGTCATAGAGAGGATGAAAAAGTAAGCGAACAGGTTTATTAGTAAACCTCTGCCAGTCAGAAGCTACGGCTGTACTCATAGCGACTGCACCCTCTACTGAACTGATAAAGTATTGAGTAAATAGCCTGTCTCCCGGTCTCGCTTCATGAGGGATGACATTGTCTAAAATAGCTAAGCGTCGGATAGGAGAGGGCAAAAGCTTCAAGACGCTGCCTAAACTTAGTCCCATGACAGGGAGCCAGAATTTCACTATGACTAAATCGGGACGCCATAAACGCATGTCACGGGCGGTACGCCACCAAGAGAGCGGTTCGAGCGAATGTAAAAGACGCTTGATTGACAGCCCCTGCGGCGGGGGTCCTGATCGGAGCTGGGTTTTCCCTGGGAAAAGCCATTTGGGATACTGGACAGTAAAAGTGTAGAGCTGAACTTCATGACCGATGCCCTGAAGCTCATAAGCCAGACGCTCATTATATGCCGCGAGTCCCCCGCGAAAGGGATAAGCCGACCCTAATATAGCTATCCGCACGAGCCAAATGTATGGCGTACTTTTGTCATGGTATGCAGTTTTTTCTGGACACAGCCCTGCTGTCAGAGATTGAAGAGGCAGCGGCATTAGGCCTTTTAGACGGAGTTACGACCAATCCTTCCCTCATGGCGAAAGCAGGCATTCAAGACTTTGATGCCCACTACCGAGCGATTGCCAAGCTCACACCAGGGCCTGTCAGCGCAGAGGTAATTTCCACTACCTACACCGATATGGTAGCTGAAGCGCGCCACTTATCCAATTTAGCCTCAAATATCGTCGTGAAGATTCCTTTCATTCCTGATGGGGTAAAAGCCCTACGCACCCTCCGAGAAGAAGGGATTCCGACCAACTGCACACTTATTTTCTCGCCTGTCCAAGCCCTGATTGCCGCTAAGGCGGGGGCTACATACGTCAGCCCATTTATTGGTCGGCTGGATGATATTGGACACGAGGGAATGGAAATCATTCGGCAAATCAGACAAATATTTGATAACTACGGGTTTGAAACGAAAATTTTAGCTGCAAGCATTCGGCATCCTCTTCACGTCCTACAGTCTGCCTTAGAAGGGGCAGATGTGGCTACAATGCCCTATTCGGTCTTGCGTCAGCTTTTTAATCACCCCTTGACGGACAAAGGCTTAGCTCAGTTTTTAGCCGACTATCAGAAGCTGCATGCCCGCTCCTGAAGCACAAATCCTTCTCATCGGGAGCGAGCTAACCCAGGGGCGCCTGGTAGATAAAAACGGAAGCTTCTTAGCGCAAGAGCTTTCCCAAATGGGTTTTTTTGTGCGGGAGATTCACATATTGCCAGATGATTCTCATCTTTTGCGCTCAGCGATGAAAAGTGCTCTAAAAAGCGATAGTCAGCTTGTTCTTTCGTCAGGTGGTCTTGGACACACTTCGGATGATTTGACAATAGAGCTCTGGGCTGAGGTATTGGAGGACAGACTTTTGCTCTCTGAAAACATACTGAGTCACCTAAGGGGGCTTCTCCACGCTCGAGGAGTAACGGACCTGCCGTATTTGGAAAGGTATGCACTGGTGCCCGAAAAGGGTGAAGCTCTGATAAACCCCGTGGGATTAGCTCCTGCTCTGTACTGGGAGAAGGGCTCCAAGGTTATCTGCGCTCTGCCGGGACCACCGGCTGAACTTCAGGCTATTTGGCACGCCACGCTAAAGCAGCGAGTACAAAAGCGCTTCTCCACGCAGCCCCCACTGACGCACACCATACGCACTACTGGCATCAGCGAGAGCCGCCTGACAGACCTGATAGCCACATGGGAGGCTACTCTGCCTTCTACTTTCAGGCTTTCTTACAACCCTTCATGGGAGGGCGTTTCGCTACATCTACAAGCCCCACCCGACACTGCACCAGCATATTTTACGAGCTTTATTGATACTTTGCGTGAGACTATACGCCCCTATCTTTACGCAGAAGGAAATGTCTCTCTCGCAGAGGCGATTCTCCATCATCTAAAAGGCGCAAATCTCACTTTAGCGGTGGCGGAGAGCTGCACCGGAGGACACTTAGCCGCCGAAATCGTGAATATCCCCGGCGCCTCAGAGGTATTTTTAGGCGGGATTGTCTCTTATTCAAATTCTGCTAAAATCAATCTTTTGGGTGTATCTGAGCTCACGCTTCGGACAGAAGGGGCAGTCAGTGAAACTACCGCTATACAGATGGCAGAAGGTGTGCGACGAGCATTTGGAGCCGCTGTGGGGGTTTCAACTACGGGTATAGCGGGTCCGAGCGGCGGCTCAGCAGAAAAACCTGTCGGTACCGTCTGGTTCGGCATAGTCACACCGCATACGCGGCAAGCCAAACGATACCTCCTCTCAGGGGATAGAAAAACGATCATTCAACGAGCCACAGCCATCGCCCTAAGCTTACTATGGCAGAGCATGCAGTGACTATTTGGGCAAGGGGCTAAACACAAAGGGAGCCCACTCATCTGAGTGAGCCCCCGAGTCATACAGGCGATACAAGCTAAATGTTGGCGCGGCTATCGCACCGCAAAAAGCATATCCGCATATCTCGGAAGGGAATAAACCTCTGCCGGTATCAGAGTCTCTACAGCGTCTGCGTGCTGCCGGAGAGAGGTCATGATTGGACGGATATGCTCATATACGGCGTCAGCCTGCTCTTCTATGGAAGGAAGAGCCGTAAGGTCTTTCCAACGAGCCTCCGCTTCCTCAATACCATGCCACAAGCCTTGAATATGTGACTGAAGCCTTTCCAAGAGAATCTGCTGCGACAGCTTTTCAGGAGCTTGCACCATAGCTAAGCTTTTCAACGCAGGACTCTCCAGAAGTTTAGCTAAATCACTTTGATACTTGAGAGCGGCGGGTAAGAGTTGGGTGCGCAGGATATCCAGTAGCGTGTGGAGCTCAATCCCGTAAGCCTTGACATATCGCTCCAAGCGCACCTCGTAGCGAGCATGCAGCTCGGTTTCTGTAAGAATTCTTCGGCTGGCAAAAAGCTGGATGGTGGCGGGATTGATGTAGGATTTTAGGACTTTGGGGACATGGAAGGACACAGAAAGCCCTCGTTTTTCGGCTTCTTCGCGCCACTCTGCGGCGTAGTTATTTCCATCAAACCGAATGGGACTACTTTCAATCAAAAAGTCTCGCACCACTGAAAGAATAGCCTTTTCCCGAGAAGGAAATTCAGCACGGCGAGCCTCCACAGCACGTACAAACTCTTCCGCAGCCTCGGCGACGGCGGCATTGAGGACTATCATCGCGGGGGCGCAGTGTGCAGAGGCACCCACCGCCCGAAACTCAAACTTATTACCGGTAAAAGCAAAAGGGGCTGTGCGATTGCGGTCAGTATTATCTCGGAGAAGGTGTGGCAGACGAGGAAGGAGGAGAGAGAGGGGAGTTTTATCTTTTAGTTGAGGAAGCTCTGAGGCTCTGGTGAGAGCTTCTACGGCTTCGGAGACCGCTTTACCCAAAAATACCGATAGTATAGCTGGAGGCGCTTCATTCCCACCGAGGCGATGCTCATTACCAGGGGTGGCTATGGTAGCCCGCAGCACATCCGCATGAGTATAGACGGCTTTCAGAATAATGCTTAAGATGCTGAAAAAGCGGAGGTTTTCCTTGGGCGTTTTGCCGACAGACAGAAGATTTATACCTGTATCAGTTGAAAGAGACCAGTTGTTGTGCTTCCCAGAGCCATTAATGCCCGCGAAGGGCTTCTCATGTAATAAGCATTCCAGCCCATGTCGGCGTGCTGTGCGTTGTAGAAGGTCCATTAGGAGCTGATTGTGATCAATCGCCACATTCAGTTCCTCAAATACAGGGGCACATTCATATTGGGCTGGGGCGACTTCATTGTGACGAGTTTTGAGCGGAATGCCCAGCCGCCATGCTTCTATCTCCAGCTCTTCGTAGAATGAGAGTACTCGCTCTGGAATTGAACCGAAATAATGGTCTTCCAACTGCTGACCGCGTGGCGATGCAGCGCCAATGAGGGTTCTACCCGTAAGGCGCAAATCTAGTCGCTTCGCAAAGTGCTCCGCCTCTATTAGGAAAAACTCTTGCTCTATGCCGAGCGTAGGATACACCCGCTCCACTCCTTTATAGAAGAGAGCGACAACTTTCTTCATGGATTGATTGAGTGCTTCTATGGAGCGCAGAAGAGGCGTTTTGTAGTCTAACGCATGTCCATCATATGAAACATACACCGAAGGGATGCACAGCGTGTGCCCATATATGAAGGGGGGGGATGTAGGATCCCAAGCCGTATAGCCCCGAGCCTCAAAAGTACTTCGTAATCCCCCACTTGGGAACGAAGACGCATCAGGCTCCTGCTGGAGGAGCTCGCTCCCATTGAAGCCGCTGAGGACTTTTCCACCGTAAACTTCAAAGAAGTTTTCATGCTTCTCGGCGGTAAGGCCAGTTAGCGGATGGAACCAGTGGGTGTAGTGAGTAGCGCCTTTTTCTGTGGCCCACTGACGGAGGGCATTAGCGATTTCATCGGCTAATTCGGGCGAAATGGGCTCGCCGCGTTCCCATCGCGTGATCGCCTCCAAAGCACTTTCGGATAAATAGCGGCGCATGACTTCTCTATGAAAAACAAGCTCTCCGAACTGCTCGGGACGAAGGCGCGTGGAGGTGCCGTTTGGCCGGGTAGTTTTGGTTATCATGATAGGCAAAGTTAGGAAGATTGGTATGCATTTTTGGGGGTTGGGTGGGGGGCGC
>JANWXY010000012.1 GCA_025057135.1 Bacteroidia bacterium
CTTTTACGAAGTTGAGGCCATAGCCTGTGAAATCTGGGAAGGGGTTTTAGCTTGCTCTTTCACCACCTCAAACTCAAAGTAAATCTCTTCAAACCCTCCTACCCAAAAGCACCATAGGCGTGAAGCCAAAAAAGGAGATAGGTTAGCAAAGAAGTCTATGACTTTTCCAGCAAAACTGCCGGCGAGAAATAAATGTCGCGGAAGAATGCGCTTTTTCAGGTAGGGCTGAGCGAACCAGGTGAGCCTAGTCTTCCGCAGGCGGTAAGTTACACCCATATAACCTCCCTTGAAGGTAGGCGAAAAATAGTAAGGGAATGTTATGTCAAATCCCCTTTTATGATCAGCATGAGTGAAGCCACGAGAGAAGTGAGGCACCCGAATCTTCACTATCCCCCCCGGTTTGGTAATCCGATGTATTTCCCGCATAACCTTGAAGGGGTCTTTCAAATGTTCCAAACAGTGGTCAGCCTCCACGAGGTCAAACTCATTGTCAGCAAAAGGGTAAGGATACTCATCCAGATTGTGCACGACATCCGGAGGTGTAATAGAGTAGTAATCTACATTTATATAACCGGGCTTGGGAAACTCACCAGACCCGAGATTCAGCCGCTTCACGAAGCAAAGATAGCTTACACTGCCCAAAACAGCACCGAGAGTGAGTGTGAAAATCAGTTAAGCTTCTCGCTATGAACGAATGGCGTCCTGCGTCGCCTCAGAACTTGAGTACCGCATTCATGGAACGGACGGCATCAGCAGAGGTATGGAGGAGCTTTTTCTCTTCATCGGTGAGGGCAAGTTGGATTATTTCTTCAACGCCATTTCTACCCAGCTTAACTGGCACGCCGATATAGATGTCATGCAGATCATACTGCCCTTGGAGATACACACTACATGGTAAAATGCGTTTTTGGTCCAGGAGAACTGACGCCACCATTTGAGCGATGGCGGTACCGGGCGCATACCATGCAGAGGTACCGACAAGCTTAGTGATTTCCCCACCACCGAACTTAGTGCGTTCTATGATAGCGTTGAGCTTGTCCGTGGATAAAAGATTCATGACTGGAATCCCACCGATTGTCGTATAGCGAGGCAGCGGTACCATAGTGTCTCCATGTCCTCCGAGTAGCATGGCTTCTATATCTTGGACAGAGGCATTGAGCTCCTGTGCGAGGAAGTACCGATACCGAGCAGTATCCAATACACCTGCCATACCTATCACACGCTGGGAGGGCAGACGGGATAGCTTGTACGCATAATAAGCCATCGTATCCAGTGGATTGGTCACGATAATAAAAATGGCGTTTGGCGCATAGAAGACAGCCGGCTCTATAACAGACTTGATTATCTCGGCATTCACATGGACGAGGTCATCACGACTCATCCCGGGACTTCTGGGGCGTCCAGAAGTAATGACTACAATATCTGAATCTGCCACCGCCTTGTAATCGTTCGTTACGCCGCGTACCTTCGTATCAAACCCTATCAGTGGAGAAGTCTGGGCAATGTCCAGAGCTTTACCCTCAGCTAAACCAGGTTTGATGTCTAATAGTACAACCTCATGGCAATATCCTGACCGAGCTATGACATCAGCTGCCGTGGCGCCGACATTTCCTGCACCGATGACGGAAACCTTAGACATGCAGCAAAAGTAATAACCTCAGCTCAGCTCGCCCGCTGACGCAGACGCAGCTCAGGCGGTATCTCTGGCGTGGTCAGAGGAACCTGCTCCTGAGTCAGAGCGGCTACTTCTATACCATAAGCCCCCTCCACCCCCAAAGACATCTTATCCAACAGTTGATAAAGCTGGAGAGCGAGCCGTTCTCTGGGAGAAAAGCGCCCATCCCAATTGATGATGCGACGAACAAATAGAAACCTAAAATCGCCTTGCACCTTGAAACTGCGCAAATGCGGATAGGGCGAAAGAAGGTCTATCTCATTTTTCTCCGCAAGTCGGCTGATAACCTGACGCAAAAGCAGCCCAAGGCGTGGCTGGAGCTTGAACCCAATATAAAAATCCACCCGATAGAGTTTCCCAGGGGCATACGTATGCAGTTGATACGCAGCTTCATAAGGGGAGTCACTCACTGCGACATGAACAAACCAGTAGGTCCGAGCTCGTTTGGGTTGGCGCTGAAGAAGCACATATAGCAGACGATGCTCTAACTTGGTCGCAACGGGGCTCGTCGTAAGACACACTAAATGCGTGGCAAAATATGGCAGCTCTGTCTCCTCGGAAAGGGCAATCAGCCTCTCCACATACGGCTCTATCTCTACGAAATCACTAAAGCGGCGCTTAACCCTTTCTCCCCACAGCCAGATGCTCATAACGAGGGCTATTCCCCCTCCGAGAGCGAGCGCTATCCATCCTCCTTCGGGCACTTTATGGAGGTTGGAGTAGAGAAAAAAGAGCTCTATGGGGAGAAAAATCAACAGAAGGAGGGGCCCTAACCCCCGTAAAGCCCGCAACCGCCACCAGAAAAAAGTCGCAAGCAGGATACTTGTTATCAGTAGGGTAATGTTGATGGAGAGCCCGTAAGCAGCCTCCATGGCACTGGACCTGCGCATTGTAAGAACTATCAGAAGCACAAAACCCAGTAGGGTCCAGTTAATCAAGGGCACATACATCTGAGCCCGAGTAGTAGCGGGATAAAGCACCTTCATGCGCGGCCAAAAACCAAGGCGATTAGCCTCACTAAATACGGTGTAAGCGCCCGTGATTAGAGCTTGACTCGCAATAATCGTAGCTGCAGTAGATATCCCCACACCTATGAAAAGCCAGCCCTCAGGTAGCATGGCGAAAAAGGGCTTCTCTGCCTCGCCGAGGAAAGCATGGGCTCGGTGCGTGAGCATCCATGCGCCTTGCCCGAAATAGGACAAAAGAAGGGCAGGCTTGACCCAAAGCCACGCCAACCGTGTGGCATCTCGCCCCACATGGCCCATGTCGGCATAGAGCGCTTCTACCCCAGTGACTGCTAAAAATACCGCCCCCAAAACCAGAAAGCCCTCCGGGTAAGCTTTCAGCAGATGTACTGCATGAAGGGGATTGAGGGCTGAGAGGACCTGCGGCGCTTCTAATAAGCGCCACGCCCCTACCCCCCCTATAAATCCAAACCACAGGAGCATAATGGGACCGAAGAGCTTTCCTATCCATTCCGTGCCAAACTGCTGTATCAGGAATAGCCCAATCAAAATCGCCACAACGATAGGCACGGTTTGAAGGTTGGGAATGTGAAGTTCTAAGCCCTCTATCGCGGACGAGACTGATATCGCCGGAGTAAATATAGAATCGGCAAAAGTCATGGAGGCCCCAATGATCACAAGAGGCACTATCCATGGGGCATAATGACGCAAAAGGGAATACATCGCAAAAATTCCACCCTCACCATGATTATCAGCCCGCATGACCAAGACGATGTATTTGACAGAGACGATCAGGGTCAGCGTCCAAAATATAAGTGATAACCCTCCCAGCACGAGCGGCTCACTGATAGGCTTGCCACGCACGAGGGCATCCAGAGCATAGAGCGGCGACGTGCCTATGTCCCCAAATACTATCCCCATCGCCAAAAGAACCCGCTGCCAACTTTTCTGCTTCAGCTCCATAACTCCTCACTCAGCTCAGGACTATTCCAGAACCCTTGCCATGTATAAACGCCTTTCTGGGCATGGGCTCCCTTACTGGGAGCAGCGGCGATAAGGTACAGACACGCCCTCGCACGGGTCGTCGCCACATAATGAAGATTGACGCTCTCCACGACATATTCCCGAAGGTAATCCCTATATAGATGCATCATTTCTGAGCTTTTGGAGCTTACCTTGATAGGCAGAGGAATAGAACTATCCGAAGAAAGAATAGGCTCTATGGAAGAGAAAGCCTCCGCCAGAGCCGCGGGTAAGTCTGCCCGCTGCAAGGAGCGCCACTGTGCATGAGTCCATCTCTTTGAAAGCAGCTCCCACTCTACGAAGGGGAGGATCACAGCTTCCCAAGCCAATCCCTTAGCCCGATGTATTGTGAGGATGGGATATACGCCCTGCATAGGTGGGAGCTCCAGAGCGTAATAACGCGCCTTTTCCTCCCACCACCGCCCTATCTCCGCTCGCCCGTAGAACGGGTGGGCATGGAGAAAGGCATGCAGGTGAGACAATAGCAGCTTCCAAAAAGGCATATGATGCTCCACCCCATGTGTCATCCAGTTCGTATAAACCTCATAAAAAACCTGCCATTTGGCGAGGGGAGAGACCTCACTTTCCAGACGCGCGCCCAACTCCTGTAAAACTGGGAGCATTTGATATGTTACAGCGTAGGTAGAAGCTACTGCATCTGCCTCTCCAAGGATGTAGTGGAAGGTTACTTGAAGTGAAGGGCAGCTTCCGAGGGAAACTTGCTGCACCTGGAGGGGATACTCGGGAAGCAGTTCTATGAGTTCTCGGATTTGATCATTCCGCCGCACTAAAAGTGCCGTCTCCTCCGGAGACACCCCTTTCCCCCTAAGCTCTTCTAAGATGTCTATGAGAACCCTCCGGCGACTTTCCCGAAGCGCTATTTTATCTCCGTTGTAATCCAACCTGTACACCCTCACCTGACCTATGGTATCCTGAGCAGGTTTCTGACTCACGGATTCAGACTTGTAGAGCTCCTCCAATGCCTCTATGGCATGTGCCTTGACATCATTCGCCTGCGGCTCGGACTCGGATTTAGATTTTGATTTTCGTTTAGCCAGATACGAGCTGAGTTTTTCTGGCAGGTTGGTGTAGAGGGAATTATTCCATTCTACGATAGACCGCCCACTGCGGAAGTTGTGACTCAGAACTTCCACATGACTCGCACGATGATAAAACTTCATGAGCTGCCGAAAATCAGCCCCCCGCCAAGCATATATGGACTGCTTTGGGTCGCCAATCAGAGTCACCTCTCCATTTTCTCTGGAAGTCAGCTCCTCTATGAGAGGTCGCAGGATTTCCCACTGCTGCGGAGAAGTATCCTGCGCCTCATCTACCAAAAGGTGACGATAAAAGCTGGTATGCTCAGATATCAGCGGCCCTAAATGACGAGCCGTGAGCTGCACGAGGGCAGTGACGTCTGATAAAAATAGCCGCCCATTTTTCTGTCTATAAACCTCCATCGCCCCTATGAGGTGAGGCACAAATAAAGCTTCGGGTTTCTCTATGGAAAGCGCTTTTGCCCACTCCATGGACAGCATAGAAAGCTTGCCTGTACGAAGGGCCTCATAAAGGGCTTTCCGAACCAGAAGGCGTAGTGGCTCTTCCTGCATTAGGCGGAGGAACTCGCGCCGCATGAAAGCCTCGGGTATGACGCGGCGAGCGCTTTTTTTCACCGCCTGCTCTAAATAACCCCGTAAAATCCGCCACTGAATAGGAGACCGCATCTGTGACAGTACATGCCGCCCCAGCACCTGAGCCACCTCTATTTGGTCCTCCTCCTCTATGATGAGGTCATCATATACGGATACCCCCAATAGAGGGGCTATTTGCTGATACAGCTCCCGAACAAGGCTATCTATGGTCTGCGTGTACAGAGATACCTGCCCTAAAATGATGCCACGAGCAAGCTCTCGCCTGATTGGATCTTGAGACTGAGAGAGGAGGTTCAGTATCCGGGTGCGAAGCTCGGCAGCGGCATTACGAGTGAAGGTAATCGCCAGAACTCCCTGTTCGCTACTTTTCACTGAACTATCAGCAAGCGTATGTATCGCCAGTTCAGCCAGACGCTGGGTTTTACCAGAGCCAGCAGAAGCTATAACCACCCTCAAGCTCATAAAGCTTCACGCAAAATCCGCAGAGCTTGATCAATAGAGTGTGGCTGATAACCGAGAGCTTGCGCCTTTTCAATAGACAAGGGACTATAAAGGGGACGCGGTGCAGGCGAACGAAAATCTTTTTCTGTAATCGGCTGAATCATCTCCTCAGGTAGCCCCCAGATACGCGCGACTTTTTGACCAAAGCCATAAGGGGTCTCTATATCGCTTCCGGCGAGATGAAAAATACCTTGCGCCCTTTTCTCTGCTAAAAGCTTCAGCCCCTCCGCTAAATCTTGCGCCCACGTGGGCGTTCTGATCTGGTCCACAAAGAGCTGTATATCCTTCCCAGCCCTGAGACGAGCCAAAACACGCAAGAGAATATTATCCCGCTGGAGGGTTGGCGTGTAGCCATACACTAAGGCTGTACGAGCGATTGCCCAAGGCCCAGGGTAAGTGCGAACCCATGCCTCAGCAGCGAGCTTACTCGCTCCATAGACGGAGAGCGGCGCTTCATAATCCCCCTCTATATATGGACGCCGCTCCGCCGGAAAACCATCATACACAAAGTCCGTAGAAACAAAGACAAAATGAGCCTTAGGAAAACGCTCAGTCAAAACCTCTAAGAGATAGCGAGTAGCCGTTACATTCTGCATCCAGCATTGAGCTGGCTGCTCTTGACAGGCATCTACCATCGTCATAGCCGCGCTGTGTATCACCACATCAGGACGGGCTTCGGCTATTAGCATCGCTACTGCTTCTCGGTCGGTTAGGTCAACTGGGGTATAGGGGAAATCTGGAAAAGGCGATTTACCTCGGCTCGTGAGATGTATATAGCTGCCTACATTAGCGAACGCTTCGGCGACATGATACCCCACCAGGCCACGAGCACCGGTAATCAAGACCCGCATTAGGCAAACATACAAAAGATAAACACCACGCAGAAAAGCGATTTCTTGTAGAATCTACGCGGCCAGCTATCGGGATATTTTACCGTAATGCCCTACCGCTCACAATGATTCATGAGGGTAGCGGCTCTCGGGTAGCGATGAGCTTCTCCACGACTGATGGATCCGCCAGGGTAGAAATATCTCCGAAGTTTGTCTCGCCAACAATTAGCTTCCGAAGGATGCGGCGCATAATCTTCCCTGAGCGCGTCTTAGGAAGGTCGGGGGCAATATGAATTACGTCCGGCTTCGCGATCGGACCAATCTGCTGCCTCACCAGTTCAATCAGCTCAGTCTTGAGAATAGCAGGGTCATCAAGCTTCACGTCGGCTTTGAGGAGCACAAAAGCATAGATGCCCTCGCCTTTGATAGGATGGGGAAAGCCTACCACGGCTGCCTCTGCTACCGCCGGATGAGCCACGAGAGCGCTTTCTATTTCCGCTGTACCGAGACGATGCCCAGAGACGTTCAGCACATCATCCACTCGCCCAATGATCCAATAGTACCCCTCTTCGTCTCGACGAGCCCCATCGCCTGTGAAATAGTAGCCCGGATAGGACGAAAAATAAGTCTCAACAAAGCGTTCATGGGCCCTCCACATGGTCCTTGCCTGCCCTGGCCAGCTATTTTTTATCACTAAGACCCCTTCTCCAGCACCCGTAATCTCCTGTCCGTGGAAATCTAAAATAGCAGCCTGAATCCCAGGCAGAGGATGAGTAGCCGAGCCTGGCTTGAGAACTGTCTGTCCAGGTATAGGGCTAATCAAGATACCCCCTGTCTCTGTCTGCCACCAGGTATCTACAATCGGACAGCGCCCTTCTCCGACCACTTCATGATACCAGCGCCAAGCCTCGGGATTTATCGGCTCGCCTACGCTCCCGAGAAGCCGGAGGCTTTTCCGAGAGGTGCGCTTCACCCACTGGTCACCCGCACGCATTAGAGAGCGAATAGCCGTAGGTGCAGTATAAAAGATGCTCACGCTGTATTTATCCACAATCTCCCAGTAGCGGCTCGGTGTGGGATGCGTAGGGACCCCCTCATAAATCACTACCGTCGCTCCCATCGCCAAAGGACCATATACGATATACGTGTGCCCCGTTATCCAACCTACATCCGCCGTGCAGAAATACACATCCTCTGATTTGTAGTCAAAAATCATCCCAAAAGTATGTGCCGCATATACCAAGTATCCCCCAGTGGTGTGAAGGAGCCCTTTGGGCTTGCCCGTAGAACCAGAAGTGTATAGAATGAATAAAGGATGCTCAGCTTCTACCACATCTACTGTGGTATAGGGCACCGCGGCTTGACGAAGGTCAATATACCTCTGGTCGCGCTGCGGCTGCATGGGCACCTCCGCTCCAGTGCGCTGTATTACGATTACATGTTGAACCGAAGGCGCTTGCGCCAATGCCGCATCGGCTTGAAGTTTCATGGGAATAGTCTTGCCCCCTCTCCGCCCTTCATCAGCGGTAATCAGAACCTTGGCCTCTGCATCCCGCAATCGCCCGGCCAGTGCCTCTGCGGAAAATCCACCAAATACCACTGTATGGATGGCTCCGATTCGGGCACAGGCCAGCATAGCTATGATAGCCTCTGGAATCATGGGTAGGTAAATAGCTACCCGATCCCCTTGCTCTACTCCTAAGTACTTGAGCACACCTGCAAATGCCTGTACCTCTCGCAGAAGCTCCCCATATGTAAATCGTCTCGGCAGCTCAGTCGGGTCATCCGGCTCCCAAATCAAAGCCAAACGCTCGGGCGTACGATGCGCATGCCTATCTATGCAGTTATACGCTGCATTTAGTCTTCCATCGCTATACCATCGGATGAAAACATCGGGTGGCGTAAAGCTATACTCCCCCTCCTGAGTGGGAAACCTTTCCCAATCAATGAGTTGAGCTCTGGATAGCCAGAAGCTGACCATGTGGCAAGTTTAGAAAAATTCTCTACTCTGATAGTGAGACTGGTCATTCCGTACAGCCAGTCCGAAGTTGCCACCTACCGTATCAAAGATGCACCAGCTGAGGCTCCGTGATGCTCCGTATTTTTCCGTAAAAAGGTCTCAACTACGCTACCCATCTAATGACCACATCCCTTGCGGACTTTCCCCTCCCGACCACTTCGCTTTTTCCTTTACTTAGCCCTATGGCCCTCCCTACTGCACTTGAGACTTACCGCCGAGCGATAGATAGTCTCACTTCCCCCACCGAAGCCACGCTACGCGACCAGTTTTTACAGTTTTTGCGGAAGGGGTTTCCTCATCTGGAGGAGCTGAAGGCGATTCTCTTAGAGGAAAAAGTCCCCAGCTTGGAAGTGCGGGGACGCATAGATGCTTTATTGGGTAAGATTCTCATAGAATTCAAACGGGATTTAGGGGAGCAGGCGCGCTTACGGGAAGGTGAAGCCCAGTTAGAACGGTATCTTCAGCACACGCCGGAGGTGTCTTTGGGTCTGCTTACCGATGGGCGACAACTGATAGCGTATGCCCTGCGAGACGGCAAACTCCAAAAGCTGAGCGAGCTCCACCTCCTCACAGAAGACCCCCTACGCGT
>JANWXY010000092.1 GCA_025057135.1 Bacteroidia bacterium
TATCTGGATGCGGCGGGTGTGCGTTTACCGCGTACGGCTGATGCTCAAGCCCTTGTTGGGCAGCCTGTAAAGAAAGAAGAGCTCCAACCAGGTGATCTCGTATTCTTTAAAGAGCCGGGAAGGCGCAGCATTACCCATGTGGGCATAGTCCATAAAGTAGAGAATCAAGAAGTTGGCTTCATTCATGCTGCCTCTGTTCGGCGGCAGGTCGTGGAAGATAGATTATCTGATCCGCACTGGCAGCTGAGATTTGTTTGCGCCCGTCGTCCGGTCATTCCTTCAAAGCCAACAAATGGAGAAACTCATCGGTCAGAGACCTTTCGGGCAGACACCGCCTCAGGAGCTCTGAGGGCCGTATCTCCCGATTCTATAAGCTCCCCTGCCGATGTGCCAAAAAGTTCGGTGAGTCCTTGATGGACTTTGAGCTTATTTTATCTGAGGATAATAGAGGCATGGAGCCTATCCGAGCATTCTATTCCCTCAGGCGTCCCCAAGCTGAGCTCTCGGCCGCAGCCCTCTCTATCATGTAATGGGCTTGCTCTACCCCCAAGTACTTGTCAATCACCCAGTGTAAGCCATAGATTACGGGTGTAAGTATCAGTGCCATTCCAGCTTTGTAGGTGTAGTTCAGTAGAGCTATGACGCTGACTTGCGCTAAGCTCCAGCCTGCGCCCCAGTAGAAAGCGATGTAAAGTACGACGAAACTATCCACGAGCTGAGAGATTAGGGTAGAACCGGTCGCCCTCACAGCTAACCAGCGCCCTTTCGTCAGGCGGCGTAACCAGTGAAAACTAATCACATCTATCAGCTGACCAATCAAAAAGGCAACCAGAGACCCTAAAACTATCCAAAGGCTTTGCCCAAAAATCGCTTGAAAAGCGTCAGGCATGTAAAGGCGCCCGTTAGGAGCATTGCGCCAGAGCCAGAAATCCGCCGGCGGTAGAAGGATGGCTATGCCCACCATCAGAAAAGCATATGAGATTATTCCAATGGCAAGCCAGGACAGAAATCTGACGGCTCGCAGCCCAAAGTACTCATTGATAATATCAGTAGTGATAAAAACCCAGGGCCAGAGGAGAACTCCCGCTGATAAGGCCATCGTCAGAGGGCCCTGCCCAAATAGAAAGAATGGCCGAGTCGGTAGTCCGAAGGCGCGTTCTAAAGCAAATATTTTGACCCCGATGAACTCTGCAATCAAAGCATTGCTCAAAAAAAATGCTGAGAGGATAATGAATAAGCGTTGAGCCTTGCTGCTCAAGGGAATGTGATGGTTTGCCCTTCTTCCACCAAATAAGTTTCTGGGAAAAACTGCCGAGCTTCTTCCAGTAAAGGAAGGAGGTTTCTGTACCTCGTAGAATAATGTCCTATGTAGAGCCGCTGAGTTTTACTGGCAGAAGCGGTGAGAGCGGCTTCGCGAGCGGTACTGTGGAAAGTCTGCGCAGCACGCTGCTGGTGTTCTGTAAGAAAAGTCGCCTCATGATAAAGTACTGTGACACCTGAGATGAAGTCTGCAGTCTGCTGGGAAAACATTGTGTCCGTACAGTATGCGTAGCTTTTGGGGGGAGATGGGGGTAAGGAAACGGAATCCCAAGTGATTTCTTGTCCATTATACTCTACCACTCCCTTTTGACGTAGGATGGGGAGGAGGCTTTCTGGAAGCCCGAGTTTAGAAAATTTTTCAGTGTCTAAGCGCTTAGGTTTGGGTTTTTCAGCGAAAAGGTAACCTATGGTAGGTACTCCATGCCTGAGAGGGAATGTCCATATCTCTATGCGTGCGTCTTCCCATAAAAGAACCTTTTCTCGGCGTAAAAAAACCTCTCTTACATATAGAGGGTAACGAAGGGCCGCAAATGTCCCGAGAAGCTGAAGCTCAATCAGATTGCGTAATCCACTTGGCCCGAAGATATACAAGGGCCTCTGGTGCCCCTGCATATGTAGCGTGGTGAGTAGCCCACCTATGCCTGCGACATGGTCCGCATGGAGATGAGAGATAAATATCGCTCTAAGCTTATGGAGGGGGAGGCGATACCGCAGTATTTGATGCTGAGTCGCCTCCCCACAATCTATAAGCACATGCGTACTTTCATACTGAAGCCATTGAGCAGAATGGTGGCGGCCATGCAAGGGCATGGCGCTACTGCTTCCCAAAATGCGGACAGAAAACATCAGTTAATCTTCCGTGTCATCCTCATCCTCCTCATCATCCTCCTCCCAGTCATCCTCTTCCCAGTCTTCATCTTCCCATTCTTCATCTTCCCAGTCCTCGTCGTCCTCCCACTCTTCGTCTTCCCAATCTTCATCTTCCCAGTCTTCGGTTTCTTCATCTTCCCACTCTTCCTCTTCTTCCCACTCTTCTTCTTCCTCTTCTGCTTCTTCGGCTTTCTTTGACAACAGGGCTGTTTGCTGATGCATGTACTTCAAGGCATCTTCTATGTTCGTCATAAGCGTGAAGATTTCGTTCAGTTTAGAGAGAGAAAAGACGGATTGCAGGGCGGGTGTAGGAGCTACGACAGCGAGCGACCTACCTGCCTGCAGCAGCATCCGCCGCAAAAGTAAAAGAGCGCTAAGCACTGAGCTATCTAAGGTCTGGACTGCGCTTAGGTCTATAATCACTCCGTCTGTGGAGCTATGAGCGAGAACAGTGAGCTGAGACTTGAGATCGGGAGTAAGTGCAGCATTTAGGCGCTCTTCCATGGGGCGAAAGATGACGGTTTCACCGACTGTTTCCACTTGATATTTCATGTGTGCTGTAAAAAGGCATTTGTTTCTCGCTCATACCCTATAAAAGTCGGCTCACCGTGTCCTGGCCAGACCTCGGTATCGTCGGGTAAAGTCATCAGCTTTTCCCAGATAGATGACATAAGCGTACGATAATCAGCCAAAGGTAGCTCATAGTTGCCTATGCTGCCACGGAAAAGGACATCCCCCGAAAAAACCTTTCGCGCATTAGGAAAGTAGAAGCCAATGTGACCTGGCGAATGTCCAGGGATGTACAGCACTTGGGCGAGCTCTCCGTCCAGAAATAATGTACTATTCTCAGAAATATACTCTTCTGCAGGGGGGCCGGCTTCATAATGGAGTCCCATGAGTGCAGCCCATGTAGAGGCATTCTGATAGACAACTTCCTCACTTTCATGATAATAAACGGGGACCCCATATTTGGAGGTTATCCAGCGCAAGCCGAGGATATGGTCAATATGAGCATGGGTGAGATAAACAGCTTCAAGCCGAGCCTTTTCTGCAGAGAGAACGGACTCAAAGGCTCGACGCTCCCCTTCGGTATAAATCCCAGGATCAATCACCCATGCGCTCCCGTTATTCCCAAACAGGAGATAGGTATTTTCCTGATAGGGGTTAGTAACTAAACGACGAACGCGCATCAGCTATATTCGTAAAACCCACGCCCAGATTTACGGCCGAGATAACCGGCATTTACCATATTCACGAGTAAAGGGCAGGGAGCGTATTTAGGGTCTCCAAAGCCTTCATGAAGCACGCGTAAAATAGACAAACAAACATCCAGTCCGATGAAGTCGGCTAACTCAAGAGGGCCCATCGGGTGATTCATGCCAAGCTTCATGATGGCATCTATGGCTTCGCGGGTGGCTACACCTTGATAAAGGGCATAAATCGCTTCGTTTATCATCGGCATGAGCACCCGATTAGAAATAAATCCAGGATAATCCTGAGTGAGCACGGGTTCTTTTGCAAGGCTGCGGGCTATATCCATGGTCCTTTGAACGGTTTCAGCACTTGTTTGAAGACCCTGGATAACCTCTACCAAACGCATGACAGGGACAGGGTTCATGAAGTGCATACCGATAAACCGTTCTGGATGCTTCACATGGACAGCGAGCCTCGTGATAGATATAGATGAGGTATTCGTTGCGAGGATAGCTGTGTCAGGAGCATGCTCACTAACCTCTCTCCATACAGCCACTTTGAGGGAAATATCTTCTGGGACAGCTTCTACTATGAGAGCTGCTTCTTTAACCGCAGGAGGGATGTCCGCATATAGAGTTAGCCGACTAAGAAGGGACTCTTTCTCTTCGGGTGTGAGCGTGCCTTTTTTCACTTGGCGGTCTGCATTTTTTGAGACGGTATTGAGGGCATTTTGCCATTTAGCCCGATCTACCTCCACCCAAGCGACAGGGTGCCCGAACTGGGCAAATACATGGGCTATTCCAGTGCCCATCGTGCCAGCACCGAGTACAGCCACAGGAAACTTCATAAGGCGAATGTTTTTTCAGCGACGACTTGCTGGAGCATTATATCGTACAGCCTAATGAGGAAAGTTCCTCGTAGAATGGGAGGCCATGTGTAAGCTACCTGTTGTGGAGCTGCTATATCCAAAGGTATCGTGAATATCTCTTCTCCAAAGCGATTGAAAGCTCTGATGATGTATTTACCGGCATTGGGAAAATCTATATACAAGAGAGAGGGCTTTCCTGTTTTCAAAGTAATGATGGGAGGGGAGGGGGGCTCGCCCCAAGGATATCCTTCATAGAGGATTACTCTGGGCCCAGATTTACTCAGCGTAGAGAGAACGATTCGAACTTTCTGTCCTAACCTTCCGTGTTTGCGGCAGAGTTGATATGACTTGGGTAGTTCCCCACGGTCTACTCTTACCTCCTCGAGGGTGGTCCATTGATTTGTACCGGTGCTTTCTTGCCATGAGATGAGCAGAATTCTATCCGCTGCTTTTATGAGCACCTCTGTGCAGAATCCCTTCGGAGCTGAGGTCAGCCCTTTCCATTCATAACTGATACCTGGAAGGGAGTCGCACAACAGCAACAGACCTAATAAAAACATACTACAAAGTTAGGGGATGAGAAGCTATTTACCTTTCAAAGCCTCCATAAGTTCTACCGCCCGGACAGGGTCAAAAATCAAGTAATATAACATGAATAGAACAATAACTGTAAGGACCGCGACCATCACAACCAGAGCTATTTGAATGCGTCCGACCCGTTTATCTATTACGTTCTGCTCTTCGGACAGCCTCTGATAGTTATGGATGATGGCTTTTTGTGTCTTTTTTGCTTCTTCTTCTTTCTCACGCAGGAGCTGGTTTTGTCTCTCGAGCTCTGCATTCATCTCATCCAGTCGCCGTTGATTTCGGTCTGCTATTCGGGTGAGAGTTCGGGCTTCGCCGAGGAGGCGCTCGTACTCCTCTACCATCCGCTTATAGCTCTGCTGCCATTCTGCATCCGTCATGTCTACACGCGCCAAAGTGAGGCGAGCTTCCTGCAGGAGCTGCAGCTCCTCTGCAAAGAGATTTTTATTACTCCCTACTGTGCTCATACTAAGCAAAGGTACGACCAGAGCTGCATCATTGAAGACCTCGGACTTTTTTTACAAACTGTATCATAGTATCCGTATCTATAAAGATGTAGTATGAAACAAACGCTACTATCACTAAAAGCACTGCGAAGAGCACGATGAGCATCATCCATGTGCGTCCCATCTGGTCGTACAGCGTGTCACGCTCCTTGACTTTTTTATGAATTTCTTTTTGCTGGTGTTCTATTTGGCGTTCTAAGCCTT
Source organism: Bacteroidia bacterium (assembly GCA_025057135.1). GTDB lineage: Bacteria > Bacteroidota > Bacteroidia > SpSt-205 > SpSt-205 > SpSt-205. The sequence goes on from JANWXY010000092.1 coordinate 5,548, forward strand.
CTACCTCATGGCTAAGCGCTTTTCTTTGGAGTTCAAGTTGCGCCCGAGCCTTCTCAAGCTTCGATTCAAGTTGGTCGGCTTGATGGGTAAGGACTTGGACGACCTTGAGAAGGCTTTCGTAGTTTTCCACAATCTTCAAATAAGCATCGCGCCATTCTTGGGAAGTTATGCCGCCGCGCTCAGCTTTGGCGCGTGCCTCTTGTAGAAAAGCAGTTTCTTCTGGAAAGTACTGATCTTTCATACAGGCACTAGCTCAAAAGGCACATCTAACAGGGCTTGATAATCCTGTCCTGTTTCTGCCATATCTTCATCGTCAGAATCATAATGCCATCGTATGGATACCTTATGACCGCTTTTGTGCATCCGCTCTAACTTCCTAAATATGTCTAACAGACACTTGGAGGAGCTGGTATTGAAGTATTCTAACTGAAACTTGAAGGTGGTCTCTGGCAGTGGGGATTTGCCGTATTCTTCTATCCAGTCCAAAACCTTTCTGTAGAAGCCAATGGCATCCTCGGGAATACTTCTGCCAGTTATTTCAAATATCCCCAAATCAGCGTTCAGGATGACCTTGGGGGTTTTTGAGGTAGGTTCTATAACAAGGTTTCGCATGAGCGGGGCAAAGTTATTTACTTCTCAGGTATGCGCGACACACGGGCTTCCAAGCTGAAAAATGAATACTTGTCATTGACGGGGTGAAAGTCATATCCCAGACGCTGTCCCGACTTGCGAGCTATGTCTATCATACCTAAACCAGCCGTTCCCTTTTCGCTAAACCCCGTTCCTGTTAGAATCTCTTGATACAGCTGCTTGAGCTCTTCCTTGGATGCTCTATTGATTCTATCCAAGCGCGCTTTGACTTCTGGAATGCGATCATTCATCACATGATTGCCTGTGATGATATAGTAATCCTTTTCCTCGCGTCCGATCATGAGGAGGGCTGTTTTGTCTCGGACGGGATTGGAGGGGTCAGTGGGGGGTAGGGCGTCTAAATGATGGTATACGTTCTGGAGACATTCTACCATCACGTTGAATACGCGTTTCTTCACTTTACGGTCTTCTCCCTCGCCTTCCAGCTTGTTTTCTACCATTTGGAGAATAGATGATACTAAGTCAGCTGTAACCTCACCTTGATACACAAAGATGATGTTATTCAGCTGCATATTCTTGTAGTAGCTATAAGTCATGCTCATAGGCTTCAGGATTGAACTTTTACTGAAAGTTCTATGGGAAGGTTCAGTAGAGCTTGATAATCTTGACCCGTTTCTTCCATATCCTCATCGTCCTCATCGTAGTACCATGTAACGCGCACCTCATACCCCGCATTGTGTATGGCCTCTAAGCGCTTCAGCACTTCTAAGATGTTTTTAGAGCTGCTGGTATTGAAATATTCCAAGTCAAAACGGACATGCGTAACGGGGAGGGGTTGCTTGGAATAGCCATCAAGCCAGTCAAAAATTGGAGTGTAAAAGCCTACCGAGTCCTCCGGTATACTTCGCCCTGAGAACTCAAAAATTCCATTCTCCGGGTCCAAGATAACCCTCGGAGTTTTATGGGTAGACTCTATGCGTAAGGCTTCCATACGGCATTATGATTTAGACTTTTTTATGCGCGCTTCCAGAGAGAAAAACGAATCGGTGTCATCCAGGTACTCAAAGTAGTACTGAAGAAAGTCGTGGGACTTTCTGGCTAAGTCCAAGATGCTTATGGTAGGAATGCCACCGACTTGGGGGGGCATACCGGTGTTCTTGTTTTGAAGGAGGTCGTGATAGGCATCCCGAAGTTGCTCATCCTGTAAGCTATTTACCCAATCTATGAAAGATTTTATCATATAGACAGAACTGCTGGATACACGGCGCCCTATGCTCACAGAGTATAGATAGGGCAGCTGTCGAACCAATAAAGTGGCATTCCCACGGTTCTGGTCCTCTCCGAGAGTGAAAGATTCCACCATGATATTGAATAGCTTTTTGCTTACTCGGCGTTCCTCTTTAGTATCTTCTAACCGATACTCGACGAGATTCAAAACGTCTACCATGAAATCAGTCGTGATAGGACCATTGTACATAAAGACAATGTTATTGTCCAGCATATTCCGATACAGGGGATATGCGTAGCTTAGCGCAGGCTCGTGTAAGAGCTCAGAATCTACGGCAATCATACCCACTACAAAGATAGCTAAACCTCATAAACGCAAACCTACAACGGTGATATCGTCTGTCGGGGAGTTTTCCCCCATCCATCCACTTAGCTCTTCTAAGAGTTTGGTATGCTGTTCGCGCATAGGTAAGTGGGCCCATGTGGCGATAAACTCGCGGAAGCGACGATGTGAATATCGGCGTTGTCCGGTGGTATCAAACTGGTCTATGTACCCATCAGTGTAGAGATACAATAAATCACCGCTTTGATAGGAGAAGGTATGCGTGGTGAAGTTCTTGAGCTTGTCCAGCCAGAGGGCGCCTCCGAGACCGGTAGGGGCTCCTGAGAGGAGATTCCAGCGCCCCTGTTGGCATACGAAAAGGGGGCGATGCGCTCCTGCGAATCGGACGATTCGCCGCTCAGGGTCTATGCTGCAAATAACGAGGTCCATGCCATCCTGCATAGCTTCTTGTTGGCTTGAGAGGAGCTGACGGAGCCGCGCGTCCATGTAGTATAGAATTTCTGCAGGGTCCGTGATTCCCCTTTCTCTAATAGCTGATTCTATGAGAGTATAGCCTAAAAATGTCATAAAAGCCCCAGGGACGCCATGTCCTGTACAATCCACCACAGCGACTATGCGTTGCCCATGGGCTTCCCCGCACCAGTAAAAGTCTCCACCTACAACATCCCGCAGCCAGTGCAGAACAAAGCTATCGGGGAAAATAGCTCGCAGTCCCTCCTCTCCGGGTAGGAGAGCGCCCTGGATGCGGCGAGCATAGGTGATGCTTTCCATGATATCCCGATTTTTTTCCTCCAACTCTTGCTTTTGGACCTCCAAAGTCTGGCGGGCTTGCTCTAAGCGAAGATTCTGATGGTGGAGCTGCTCCTGTACCTGCCGTAGCTCAGTGATATCCTGCAAAAGGATGACCATCGTCTCCACTTCCCCATCAGGGCCTACCTCGGGGATGCCGCGAACAGCCATTTTTCGCATGCCATAGACTGAGGGAAAATCTATCTCCGCAGACTGAATACTCAATGTGCTGAATAGCTTATCAATAAAAACCGACCAAAAGCGAACCTCATCCAGGGAAAACCCAACCGAATAGATGGTATTTCTGATGTAGTGAGCAGGAGAGTATCCCGTGTACTTCTCTATCGTGGGATTTACATACAGAAAATGTCCCTCTCTGTCTGTGCGAAAGATAATGTCGGGGGAGTTTTCTACCAGAGACTGAAACTTTAGACGGGTACGATACTGCTTTTCGTACTCTATTTCCTCCGTAACATCTCGCAAGATCAGCAATACGGCTTCTATTCCAGGATGAGATAAATAGTTGCGTCCCGTGGCTTCTAACCAGAGTAAGCGTCCATCTTTATGATGGTAGCGGAAACGAAGGGTTTGAGGTTGTCCATTAGAGGTGTGAGTGGAAAGAAGGGACTGGAAATACTGGCGGACCGGCTCAGCATCCATGCGTTCAACGGGGCGGAAAAAGACTTGCAGCTCCTCTTCGGAATACCCTAAGAGGCGTCGTGTGGCTGGACTCAGGTACCGGGGACGACCTGTGGAGTCAAAAAATACAATCGCTTCCTGGAGATGTCCCACGATCGCTTCCCAGCGGCTGCGGAGGGATACGAGCTGCTTCTCTAAGTGCTGATAGTTCGCCTGGGTGTCTGAGGCTCGCTGTTCTATGAGTTCAAGTGTATATCGCAGGTCCTGATTGAGCTTCTGGTAATAGGCAGACTGATTTTCAAGGCGTTCAATTTGAGCTTTCAAAGCGGCTCTTTCCGAGGCGAGGGATGATTCGCGTTCCGCTTCTTCTCTGAGAAAATATCCGACGGCAAAAAATGGGGTGATCGCTTCTGCGAGCGTCTGCTGTTCGGCATCCCATTCGGTGAAGCTCGCTACATCCCACACCCCCCGAATACTATCAGCAGCGATGACTGGCAATACAGCGACGGCTTGAGGGGGGGCTTTTCCTAAGCCTGAAAGCGCCTGCATGTACCCCTGAGGAAGCGAAGGTAGCCATAGAGGGCGCCCCTCCCGAGCGACTTGCCCAATCCACCCTTCACCGAGGAGAAATTTTTCAGGGGCATCCAGGGGATAGGCGTAACTATAGAGCCGTCGTAGATACTCTCCTTCTACCTTGTAAAAAGCTCCCATCGCTGCGCCTATGGTTTCTATGAATAGGGGCCCAGCTTTGGCTAAATACCCTTCTACGGAGAGGCTCTGCTGTCCGAGGCGGAGAAACGTCTGACCGCTATTCAGGATTTTGGTGCGTATTTTTTCTGTAAAATGGTTTTGTTGAAACTGTTCAGCCAATCGGGAGCATAATCCCTGGAGTACAGGCGGCCAATCTGCAAGGGTAGGAGGCACAGTTTGTCGCTCCCGACGCAGGAGCTGATGGATGAAGTTCAGCGCATCGTTTAGTTCATCTACGATTTGGACTATCTCGCTAGTTTCTGATGGGGATGGGGGAGGGGGCTCGGTCTCTGTGATACCCTCCCACAGTATTCGCCGGAGACGCTCACGCAAATGAAGGACGGGGCGTGCTAAACGGGCCCACCACCAAAGGGCTAGTCCAATCAAAACGCCCAAGAGTATCAGTAAGACCACATATGCCCATATGTAAAGTGCTCGGTCCCAGTTTTCCCAAGCTGCTGAACCGCTCATTAGCGCTGCGTCTCGCTGGGTGATAATCCAGATTCCTCCCAGCACTGAACCGCCGACGACAGCTACCAGTATAGCTAACCCAAACCCTAAATAATCCGCGATATTCCAGCGGCGCATCAGCGCTTCTGTCGCTTGTAAGTTACATAGGTTTGACCCTGCGCAAGGATTTTACCTGTCATGGCTGCGCGTAGTTTTTCCCATGTAACTGTACCTGAAAGAGAAAGCGGCTTAGCCAGGGCATAGACTTCGGCAATGTACCGATGAGCCTCATCCTTTTTAGGAGGACAGGGGCCGCCGTATCCTATTTGACCGAAATCATTATATCCTTGGGAAAGGTTCTGAGATTGGGCGGTTACTTGGGTCTCTCTGAGATTATAGACTATCCAGTGGATAAAAGTATCACCTGGTGCGTCAGGGTCATATAGGCGCAGGACATAGACCTGTGATGGTGCGGGTGCGCCTCCCCACTGAATAGTGGGAGGGATATTAGCCCCATCACAGGTATGTTCTACACCTATCGGACTCCCGGGCGGGAGGTCGCCGATTTTCACCCACATCTGCAACCACCACATCAGCCCTAGAAGGCTCATACTTTCACAAAGTTATAGCTTGGATGCACACTTGTACGAAATCAGCGGCTTTGAATCGTGCGTTTGGCTCAAATAAAAGGAGGGCAGACTCGGGCATGGTCCGAATATCAGCATCTGTGGGCTCTTGGACAGCTGTGAAGTATCCCGCGCGATGCATGAGATACATGCCGCGTGCTCCATCTTTATTAGCCCCAGAGAAAAGCGCCGCGGCTGCCCGTTTCCATCGGGCTTGGACTACCGATTCTAATAGAACATCAATGCTCGGCCTAGAAAAATGTACAGGCTCCTCCACCGATAGGCTAAAATAGCCTCCCGCCTCTACAAGTAAGTGGTAGTCTGCAGGGGCTATATACACATAACCGCCTTGGATTTGCGTTTTGTCATCTGGTTCGCAAACCTTCCAATCGTGGAGATGGCCTATAGCTTCCGCCATGCCTACTCTGGGGTTGCGCATTCGGTGGAGGCATAAAACTATAGCTGTCTGAGGATAGTAAGGCATGTGATGTAGGAAGCTTCGGATGGGATTGAAGCTGCCAGCCGAACCGCCGATAAGCCACAGAAAAACTTCCCGCTTTTCCACCATCATCTCTGCTTGCGAAAGATTCGCTCAGTGTCATTCACAGAGACTAATCGCTTGGCTGCTGAGCACCAGAAAAGGGACTCTTTCGTCCCTACCATTAGTATGCCTCCTGTGACCAAGCTATCAACCAGCTTCGTAACCACTTGATCTTGAAGGGCCGGCGTGAAGTAAATAAGTAGATTCCGGCACAGAATCACCTCAAACTCCCCAAATGGATTTTCCGTCACGATATTGTGCCTAAGGAACTTCACATTCTGTAAAAGTTCGGGCCTGAATACCAGTTGATTATTGCTTTCCGCGGTATATTGGGTCAATGATTTTCCGGGAAAAACGGCTTGAAAGTTCTGCTCATAGAGAGGCTTGAGGCGTATGGGGTAGCGAGCCTGAGCGGCTTTTTCTATGGATATGTCATCTATATCCGTCGCAAAGATGCGCGCCTTATCATACAGACCGATTTCTTTGAGCAGGATGGCCATGGAGAGAACTTCCTCACCTGTGGATGCCCCTACGTGCCAAATCCTTATCTCGGGTAGAGTGAAAAGCGGAGGGAGAGCTTGCGTACGAAATGCAATCCATGCTGAGGGGTCCCGAAACAACTCTGTAGTAGAGACGGTAATCTCATTGATGAAGTAACGAATGTATTCGGGCTGCGTGAGAAGTCTATGATTGAGAATAGTAAGCCCTGGGAGACCATATTTTTTTATCACGGACCCAAGACGTCGCTTGAGCGAGGCAGGGGCATAGCCACGAAAATCGTGTCCGTATTGTGTAAGCATTATCTGCATAAACTGCTCCAACTCTGCATCAGATATTTCAGGCAGGACCTCTATCAGCACTCCATAAAGATAAGTCGTTATCTTTGTACAAGTGATGCAGGTTGGTAACTATGTTCTGCAGCAGGTTCTTGGCGAGGGTGGGATGGGGCGCGTTTGGTTGGCACAGCATATTCACCTCGGTACCTCTGCGGTAGTCAAGTCCTTGCATCCGCAGTATGCCCAGAATGAGCAGCTGCATCAGCGTTTTCTTGCGGAGGCACGCCTATTAGCACAGCTCAGGCACCCGGCGGTGGTTCGTTTGTACGACTTCACTATTCAGGAGGGCATTCCTTACCTGATTATGGAATATGTCCAGGGGGAAAGCCTGGAAAGTTATATTCAATCTCGTGGTACACTATCGCTGCCGGAAATAATAACTATTCTTTCGCCGATCTTTGACGCCCTGAGATACCTTCATGCCCAGCGTGTCATACACCGAGATGTCAAACCATCTAACATTCTGGTTCGTCCAGATGGTACGGGAAAGCTCATAGATTTCGGTATAGCCAAAGCTCTGGATGAGGACTTCAAGCTCACGAGGACCGGCACACAAATCGGTACCGCCCTGTACATGGCTCCTGAGCAGATCAAAGGTGAAGCAGTGTCCCCGCAGACGGATTTATATGCCATAGGACTGGTAATATACGAGTGCTTTTTTGGGCGTTTTCCATGGGAATGGCAAGGGCTAACTGCATTTCAAATATACCAGCGCCTTCTTACAGAGCCCCCACCGATTCCACAAACTACTCCCCCGGCGGTACAGGCCTTCTTCAATAAAGCGCTTGCTAAGGAGGTGGCTAATCGCTTTTCCTCCGCAGAAGAAATGCATCAGGCCCTCGTCGCTTTGAATCAGCGAGACGGTGTAAAAAACAGTGCTGCTGTAGTCCATAGTAGCTCTGTATCTTCTGATACACAGGACTCCCCTGCCTTACAGAAAGATTTTACTCCTACACCTTCTCTCTCCTCTGCGTCAGTAGAAGCCTCTATTCCATCCACTGCTAAGCCGACCCGTTCGCCAGTATTTTCCCTGCTCATTCTCGGGGGCGTTCTCTTGGTGGCTGTTTTAGCTTTCTTCCTTTTCAGATTACTCAACTTCTCTGAGGATGCCGATATTTCCCCAAGGGATAGGATAAAGATTGCATCGGAGGACGATGAACTGCGAACCTCTAAGCCCGTAGACATTGGTGATAAAGTGCGGAACGACCTGCGTGAATACTTGCGTTCCTACGAGCCATCGGAAACCGTGGAAATCTTATGGGGCTCTATACCTACATCGCCGATCTATGATTACACGGGGACTTTATCAGTTCCAGTGACTGTGAATTACATAATGATTAGGGAAGATGTCGTGGAATCCTCCGAAGATTGCTATATCTCAGGGATACCGATAGGACCTCCGCTCGGCACGCAACGCGTATGGACTCACTATCGGGTGCGGTACTTATGTACTACTTCTGATTATGCCAAGGTATCCTATGATTACAATCCTGTCTCAGACCACACCAGCTTTTCCATCCAGTTACCGCCTCGACCTGAGGATAACTGCCAAGAAGTAGATAGGGAGCGTATTCGGGAAGAAAGAGGAGATTGCGAATGACTGTTGGGGAGTATAATATCATTCAGGAGCTTGCTTCTGGCGGAATGGGCAAGGTGTATATTGGTCAGCATGTACATTTGGGCGGTTTAGCTGTCATCAAAACCCTCCTGCCCGAATACGCGCAGAACGAAGTTCTCGTCCGGCGTTTCTACACTGAAGCTCGGATTATGGCAGAGCTGGACCACCCTGCTATTGTAAAGCTGTATGACTTCTCCATACAAGATGGCATGCCCTATCTCGTGATGGAGTACGTTCATGGCAGGTCTTTGGAGGAAGTTCTGAATGCTCAAAGTGGTAATCCGTTGGGTATAGACTGGGTTATGGCTAACCTCAGCTCTATTTTTGATGCGTTGGGGTATATCCATCGGAAAGATATTATCCACCGAGACATCAAGCCCTCAAACATCATAATTCTACCCGAAGGGGGCTCCAAGCTATTAGACTTCGGGATAGCGAAAGCGATGGATGCAGATTACAAGCTTACGCAGACTGGCACGCATATAGGGACGGCGCTCTATATGGCACCAGAGCAAGTAGCGGACGGCGCTGTTTCACCCCAGACGGACCTATTCGCAATGGGGCTGATAATATATCAGTGTCTTTTCGGGCGATATCCTTGGGCGTGGGAGGGCAAAACGCTTTTTCAGATTTACCAGACTATCCTCACCGAAAGGCCACCGATACCAGCCGAAGCACCTGAAATAGTCCATTTTTTCTTTGATAAAGCCCTGGCTAAATCTCCCAAAGAGCGCTTCTCATCAGCCGAGGCAATGCTGACAGGTCTGCGGGAGATACAGGCTCATTTCACACCTCAGAGGGGGCCGACGCCTCAGGTTGAGGTGAAAGCCTTGTTTGAGGATGTCCTGACGGACTTCTTTCATCTGCCTGAAGCGGTTAGTTCAGACCAAACCCCCGAAGTTCTCCGTGCGGCGACCCAGAGCTCAGAGAATAGGCATCGAATCCCTTTCCCAACTGGTATTCTATCCATAGCAGTTGGCATAGCTGTGGCCTACTTCCTACACTCCCCTCTGGGTATAGTTGGATGGATAAGTTGGACGGGACTTATAGGTGGGCTCCTTTATACACTGCTTGGTCAACATGCTGTTTTACGCCCCTTCTCCTACCTATCTGTGGGCGTATTCGGGGGGTTTTTGGCATACTTTCACCTCTTTGCATTTCCCAAGTTCAAAGCTGCCCACGATGCTCAAATCAACATATATAGTGCCCTTCTCACAGAGACGGAGGGGTATAGGTCGGATTCGCTTTCGCCCTTAGTGCGTCGTCGATTACGGGTAAAAGGCATAGACCCCCAAGATATCCAAATAGAGATTGAGCCGCTTCCAGAGCCGCCTTCTTTCACTGATAGAGAGCTGAGTTTGCGAGAAATCGTACGAGTACTGCGAGGTAAAGTGCAGGAGATTTATCCGCTTAGTAAAGAGCTCGTTCTCAACTCCACCATCTCTTACAAGAAAAATGCAGCTGTGCGCTATTCCCAAGAAGTCAGTTGTACAGCCAGCTGTGGATTTTTCGGCCTAAGCACGTGCTATGGGACTCAGACAGTCTGGTTTCTCGCTACATGGAAAGAAAGCTGTACTATGCGGGGAAAGCTGGTGATTTCGTATGACTACGACACCAATACGCAAAAACTCAGACGAAGAATAACCCCAAGGTTTGATTACAATCCGAAATGTGAGGAGATTCCAGGTACTCGTACGAAGCGAGTAGAATTCCAGGGAGCGTGTTTGTATTGAGAGGGGAGGGGGTAGCGATGGGAGGGGACGGAGACTGGTAATGTAGCTTACCGAGGCGAACTCTACCCGCTTGCCTCCTACCTTTGTCTGATGGCGCATAAAGGCCTAACTACTATTGCCGAGATATATCAAGCCCCTCCAATTGAGCAAGAAATAACTATTTACGGCTGGGTTCGTACGCGTCGTACGACCCGGAGCCTGAGTTTTTTGGAGGTTCAAGATGGCTCTACTTTGCGGGCCCTTCAAGCGGTTTTACTTCATGATAGACTTTCGCGTGAGCGCATAGAGGCAGAGCTGCACACTGGTGCCGGGGTTCGGGTCACAGGTATTCTCAAAGCCACCCCGAATCGACCGCAGCCCTTTGAGTTAGAGGTGGTGGAATACACTTTATTGGGTGCAGCGGATCCAGAGGCATACCCACTCCAGAAGAAAAGTCATTCTTTGGAGTTTCTCCGAGAGATAGCTCATCTGCGCCCGCGCACGAGGACTTTTCAAGCGATATTTAGACTTCGGAGTGGTATTTCCTTCGCCATACATCAGTACTTTCAGTCGCAGGGATTTGTGTATGTGCATACACCGATTTTGACCCCCTCTGACTGTGAGGGGGGCGGGCAACTCTTTCAAGTGACTACCCTGCCGCTTTCTGAGGTTCCCAAACTCCCTGATGGAAGTGTCGCTTACTCAAAGGACTTTTTTGGACGCCCGGCTTATCTTACAGTTAGTGGTCAGCTTGAAGGGGAGCTTTTAGCGATGGGGTTAGGCAAGATTTATACATTTGGACCGACGTTTCGGGCAGAGCCTTCACATACGCCTCGCCACTTGGCGGAGTTTTGGATGATAGAACCAGAGATGGCGTTTTATGATCTTCCCATGACGATGGACCTTGCCGAAGACTTTCTAAAATACCTTATCCGTCATGCTCTGGAGCATTACGAGGCGGAACTGGCATTTTTGGCGGAGCACTATGAAAATCATCTCTTCAACGAGCTACGCATGGCTGTGGAAAATGACTTTGTGAAACTCTCTTACACAGAAGCCGTGGAGATTTTACAGAAAAGTGGTCGGGCATTTCAGTATCCCACGCAATGGGGGAGCGACTTGCAAGCTGAACATGAGCGCTATCTCGTAGAAGAGTACGCTCAACGCCCAGTGATAGTGTATAACTATCCTCGCGACATAAAGGCTTTCTACATGCGGCAGAATGACGATGGGCGGACGGTAGCTGCTTTTGATGTGCTTTTTCCGCGAATAGGGGAAGTCATTGGAGGCTCACAGCGGGAAGAGCGATACGATTATCTCTTGCAGCGCATGCAAGAGCTCAGAATGGACCTTTTCTCGTATCAGGCCTATTTAGATACCAGACGATACGGGACCGTTCCACATAGTGGCTTTGGATTGGGTTTGGAGCGGATACTCCTGTTTATCACTGGAATGGCCAACGTCAGAGATGTAATACCCTTTTTCAGGGCAGCTGGTCAGATGGGGTAAGACGACTTTATGGCGCCGAAGCCTGCCAAATATAGCCGTCAGAATAAGGGCGTGCTCCCTACTGGTAGAGAAAGTCTGCTGCGAGGCTATCCCTCTCTGTGGATGACCGCCCCGAGCGCGCTTAGGCGTTCATCCAAAGCTTCATAGCCCCGTTCAATCTGCTCGGCTTGTTCTATGATGCTGCGTCCTTCGGCGGACAGAGCAGCTATCAGCATGGCCATTCCAGCCCGAATATCTGGACTACTCATGCGGATGCCGCGAAGAGCGGCTCGCCGTCCCAGACCTATTACCACTGCCCGATGGGGATCACAGAGTACGACTTGAGCCCCCATCTCAATCAGTCTATCTACGAAAAATAGACGGCTCTCAAACATTTTTTGGTGAATAAGCACCGTACCTGCGGCTTGGGTGGCGACTACCAATAGTACGCTGAGCATATCAGGCGGAGTTCCAGGCCAAGTGTGGTCAGAAATGGTCAGCATGTCTCCATCCAGCGTTTCAGGCTCATATACCGCAGGGGGATGAATGGACAAAGTATTCCCTTCTATGCTCGTAGAGATGCCCATTCGGTGGAAGGGGCGGATAATAGGCTGGATATGCTCCACAGGTACATCGGTGATTTGGATTGAACTCTGGGTCATGGCGGCTAAGGCAGTGATGCTACCTATTTCTATGATGTCGGAAAGTAGCTGGTGCTTGGCGCCGCGGAGCTCGGCTTTTCCGTATATATGTAGCCGATTTGTACCTAATCCTTGGATTTGTGCGCCCATCTGAATGAGGAGCTGTCCAAGCTGCTGGATGTATGGCTCACAGGCTGCGTGATATAGAGTAGTTTCGCCTTCGGCAAGTGCGGCTGCCATGAGGAGATTGGCTGTGCCGGTCACAGAGGCCTCTTCCAGCAAGATATAAGTGCCGCGTAAGCGACGTGGCGTGGTGAGGCGATAAACCTCTTTTTGGGTATCGTAGGACAAGGTCGCGCCCAAGTCTGCCAGTCCAAGTAAATGCGTATCTATACGACGACGCCCGATTTTATCTCCGCCAGGCTTGGGAAAGTAGGCCTCTCCGCACCGAGCTAAGAGCGGCCCCACAATCAACACCGAGCCCCGAATACTCCGAAAAAGTGCCTTGCCTTCTGGAGTCAGGAGTGCTTGGGGGAAAAGGGTACGGGCTTGAATACGCACTTGATGGGAGGATATTTTCTCTACCTCGGCGCCCAGCAGCTGGAGGAGCTCTAACTGCCGTTGGACATCCAGTATGTTTGGAAGGTTCTCAATCTCTACGGGCTCTGGGGTCAGGAGAGCAGCGGAAAGGACTTGTAAAGCTTCATTCTTGGCGCCCTGGGGCTTGTATATACCATTCAGCCGAGCGCCGCCTTCTATGATGAATCTCATCGGCGTCGCCGGAAAGGCTTATGAACCTTTCGGTGGGAGGGGCGATCCGCAGGGGGCGGTGATTGTGCAGCGAGGTCCTCGGTTTGCAGGTGGAGATGGCCATCACTGAGGCGGACGAGATTTTGAACCAGGGTATCCTCATCGGTAGGCATGCCCTGCTGGCGCAGATACTGGTACAAGTGCCGAAGAAGCCGTCCGCCTAAGAGCTTTTGTTCATTTTCAGGTCTGGTAGCAAGGGCTTCTGTCCATGAAAGGCTCAGTAGTCCGTATTGCCGGAAAGGTATATGTGCCTGGGGATAGTGAAGCTTAGGTGATGGAGCTGCGGGTAAGGGCTCTGGCGGTTCCCACGGAAAGTAAGACTTCAGCCGTTCAGGCAGCAACTGATAGAACCGTTCTCTGCGCAGCCGTAGCTCCTCTTCAGAGAGGCGTTCTATCCCATCTATGTGTAGCGTCCAGCGAAAGATGTACCGCAAAAATCCGGGGAGGCTATTTTCGGGGATTTCGTCGGCGACCGCTTCCAGCAGGTGAGTGAGCCAGATACCTGTTTCGTGTTTGGGCTGGGGACGCGGTACGGTCAGTTTAGGAGACAATCCGAAGTTTTGCATAACGCAGGTCTAGTTTCTTTTTTCCGTGAGTATCAAAGAGAACTTCTACCACGCCTGCGGCGCCGTTTTCCTCTCGGCTGAGCACTTTTCCCAGGCCGAAATGGGTATGTTCTACACGCAGCCCAGGAAATATTTGAGAAGGGGGCGAAGCGCATTCAGGAGGAAATGCAGGTTTTGAGAGAGTCGTGGAAGATATAGAAGGCCTGGAATGTATTCGCCCAATCACCGCAGGGCGTGGGGGCGTTGTTTTCTTGGGCTGTATTTCTGCCAAAAATCGGCTTGGAGTCGCAGGACGAGGCGTACTGTACCGCATGTCAAACTGTGGTTGCAAGAGATATAAGTGCCTCGCTGCCCGAGTAAGGGCGACATAAAAGATGCGCCTTTCCTCTTCCAGAGCTGCTATACCCTCTTCCTCTGCATAGGCGTGAGGGAAAAGCCCTTCTATGACACCAACCAAAAATACCGTGTGAAACTCTAAACCTTTGACCCCGTGCACTGTGGAGAGCCAAACGGCATCTGGCGGACCATCGCTCGGGTCATCAGTAGGAGAGGCGAGGGCTACCCGTTCCAGAAAGTCTCTCAAAGTAGCCGTCTCCCTCGCTTGCAAGGCGAACTCTTGCGCAGCGGCGACTAACCCTCGGAGGTTTTCTTGGCGTTCTCGGGAGCGCTCATCCATCTCATAGTACTGCAATAATCCGCTCTCTCGGAGAGCAGCCTCCACCTGTTCTACGAAAGGTAGAGCGAGCACTTGTCCTCTGAAGTGGGTCAGTCGCGCGCGCAAACTTTCAAGGGCGCGCTTAGGTGTGCCTTTCATCTCTTCCACAGCGTACGGAATGGCTCCCCAAAGAGAGAGTTTGTACTTCTCGGCGGTGGTCAGCAGATGAGCGATGGTACTGTCCCCTATGCCATTACCGATCACGCCGATGATTCTGAGTAGAGCCTGTTCATCGTCGGGGTTGAGCAGGAACCGAAGGAAAGCTAAGAAGTGCTTAATTTCCTCCCGCTGATAGAAAGAGATTGTTCCAATCAGCCGATATGGAATGCCAGCGCTTCGCAGCTCTTCTTCAAAAGTCCGAGAGTAGGCATTAGTCCGATACAATACAGCAAAGTCTCTATATCGCAAATGGTATCGCGCCATCTCCTCCCGAATCTTGTTGGCGACGAAGGAAGCCTCTTCCCGAGAATTCAAAATAGCTGTTTGAAAAATAGGCTCAGGTCCATCTGGATTGCGAGTATAAAGCTGCTTTGAATAGAGTTCTTGGCTATTCTTCAGTAGGGCGTTGGCTACGGAGAGTATCTGGGGTGTAGAACGATAGTTCTGTTCCAGACGAATTATTTCTACTGGGGCGAAGTCTCGCTCCAAGTTGCGGAAGTTTCTTATATCTGCCCCCCTAAACCGATAGATGCTCTGTGCATCGTCTCCAACTACGAAAATGTTTCTATGCCTTTCGGCTAAAAGTCGGAGAATCTGATATTGCAGGGGATTGGTGTCCTGATACTCATCTACGAGGATGTGCTGGATTTCAGTTTGATATCGCTCGAGGACATGAGGGTCTCGTAGAAAGAGCCTTTCTGTCTCTAACAGTAGGTCATCAAAATCTAAGGCTTGGGCGGCCCGCAGTCGCATTTCGTACTGCTCATAAACCTGGGCGGCGATGCGCTCGTTTTGGGTCTTTGGAGAAACATTTCTCCAGCTGAGCCCTTCATTTTTCCATCGGCTGATAAGGCTACGGATGGAGGGGGTGAGCTTAGGATCATAGCCCATCTTTTTTAGAATCTCGCGAATAGCTCCCCTTGCGTCATCTTCATCGTAAATACTAAAGCTTGGATTTACAGGAATGCCATTCAATTCACGGCGGAGCCACCGAGCGAAGATGCTATGAAAGGTACCCATGCGCACGGATAGAGCACCCGTACCTGTCAGCTGAATCAGCCGTTGACGCATGGTGTCAGCGGCTTTGTTTGTGAAGGTGAGGGCTAATATCTGCTGAGGTGCAACGCCTTGATGGAGGAGGTAAGCTATGCGGTAAGTCAAAACTCGAGTTTTTCCGCTGCCTGCCCCTGCGAGGACCATCACTGGCCCACCAGGGTGGCATACAGCTTGCCACTGCTGGTCGTCTAACTCGCTCTGCCAGTTCATTCAGCCTTGAGTACGAGATCTTTGTATCGCTGCTTATCTAATTTGCCTGTGCGTTCCAGCTCTTCCGCGGCCTGGACGAGCAGGAGAGCCCGCTTAAGCTGGATGTCTCTTTCCATCTCTACACGAGTGCGAGCCTCCTCCCCATAGACGAGCTTGCCGACAAATGCCCTCAGATACCATTCTATATCCCGCCGTATGGTGTCGGACGTGTAAGCACAAGAGAGCTTTCTCTCCTGCGCTTTTTCCTGAAATATTTTCCACAATTCGGAGTCTACCTTGAATCTATTGGCAAAATCTTCCGCTGATGTAAAGTGGCTTTTGAGGTCTGGATGGCGCGCAACGTAGGCTTGTGCTGAGAGGAGATATATATTACGATTCTGTGCAGCTACGGCACAAGCGGCTGGGCGTCGTGTAGTATCTATGGGGAAAAATATATCTGGTACGATTCCGCCTCCTCCATAAACGATCCGTCCAGCAGCAGTGCGATACTGTAAGGAGTCGGGTAGATTGATTTTACTTTCGTCAAAAAACTCCCCTTTTTTGGCGCGCTCCTCTAATTCTTTTTCGTAGGCTTCGGCGCTTACATCTTCAAAGGGCTTCTGGATACAGCGTCCGCTGGGAGTAAAGTACCGAGAAAATGTGATTCTCACAGCGGAACTGTCTGGCAGATACCGCTGGGTTTGAACTACCCCCTTTCCAAAGGAGCGTTGTCCGACTACCAAGCCTCGGTCCCAATCTTGTACTGCTCCGGCGACGATTTCGCTCGCAGAGGCACTACCTGGTCCTATCATGATAATGAGCGGGCCTTTCTCGTAGGTACCGTAGTAGCTCGTAGCTACATAGCTTGTATTGCTTTCTGGGACGCGTCCTTGGGTATAGACGATTTTTTTGCCCTCAGGGAGAAACTCATCCGCTATTTTCTGGGCCATATGCAGGTAGCCACCCGGATTGTCTCGTAAGTCTAAAATGATGCCCTTCACTCCAGCTTGCTTGAGGTCGCGCAGGGCCTGGCGAAGCTCTTCATGACTGGTTTCTGAGAATCGCAGCAGGCGAATATATCCTACATCTCCAATCTTCCCTGCGAAAGCCACCGCATGCATAGGTATTCTGTCCCGAGTGATTTCAAAATCAATGGACGCACCTTCGGACGGACGCCAGATTTTGACACGAACTTTGGTGCCCTTCTTACCTCGCAAAAGGCGCATTACATCTTGATTTTTTATGCCTTTTCCTGCCACATTTTGCCCATCCACCTCTATGATGCGGTCCCCAGATTGAATCCCCAAAAGCTCACTCGGTCCCCCTCGTATAGGGGCTATTACCATGATGGTATCGTCTACGATTTGGAACTCTATTCCGATTCCCTCAAAGCCGCCCGACATTTGGGCTTCTTCTTGCTGCTGGATTTCCTTGGGGATATAAAACGAATGAGGGTCCAGCTGTCCAAAGAATCCTTCTATGGCCTTGCGTACGATTTCTTCCTGCGAAATGGGACGATAGTAGTTCTTCTCTACCAGCTCAAAGATTAGTTGGAGCTTGCGAAAGTCGTCTATTGTTTCGCGTTGCGGTTCATCTTCGCGCCAGCGGAAGCCCAGCAAGAACAGAAAGAGTCCCAGACACACCCCAATGCCGCCCCATCCTAACCATCGTAGGTTACGCATAATACAAAGCTAACGCTTTTTGAGGACTTTTTGTGTCTGCTCCCCATAGGCGACTCGCTGATTTTCCCACCAGACCTCATAGCTGCAATGGACCGTCCGGTCACGCACCCACAATAGCGTAGCGACGATTTCTACCTCGCTACCTTCGGGCACGGAACCTATGTGATGAATGGAGAGAAAAGTACCTATGCCTTCTTCATCTTCCTCTTTCATGTCCAGGACGAACAGCCTACATGCCCATTCAGCATCCTGAGCTAAGGCGAAGGTAGAGTAATAGGGATGCACGGTGTCGCCATGAAACTGCGCGACCTTATCCGGAGTTACTCGGGTGCGATAGCGCTTTTGCTCTCCAATCTGAAAAGGCTGGCGCATCAGAGAATCCTACTGATCGCCAGCGCGATAGACATATTGCCCTCTATTTTGATTTTGCCAAACATGTAGGCCATCGCAGCACTACTATTTCCCGAAATGATATCGGAAAAAGTGCTTCCACTCACCCGGACTGTGCAATCGGCAGGTTTATCTTCTGTGGAAATGACAGGTGGCTTTTGCGTCGCATCTACATGAACGACTTTGTCTCCATCTACGACGAACTTGACCGTGGCATTGAGGTCAGAGGCGCGGCTGACACGCTCGGCGATCGCCTCTCTGATCTGTTCCAGCGTCATGCTTCAAAGGTAAAGCAAATCGGTTACCTTTGAGAAATGGAACTCCGCGAGACTCACCTCCCAGGTGTGGGGAGAAAATATACACTCGGACTTCGCCAGGGTGGGAAGCTCGTCCTTCTCATTTACAATACGGGACAGCGTGAAGTTTTTTGGGTAGAACCTGAGGAGGATGACCCCACTTTAGCCATCAAACTCACCGAAGAAGAAGCCCGTGAGATAGCCTTTATTCTGGGAGGGGTGCGATACCAGCCGCTACCCGCCGATAAAGTGAATTTTCTCCTACAAGAGGTGGTCATGGAGTGGTTGCCTGTGGAGAATAACTGTGCCATGGAGGGGCGCACACTCGCAGAACTGGAACTGCGCCGAAAAACGGGCGTGTCAGTAATAGCCATCCTTCGTAATGGAAAGACTATCCCCAGTCCGGATCCGTACCGAGAGCGTATATCAGAAGGTGATACCCTTGTCGTAGTCGGGACGCGTTCGCAGATAGAGCAGGTTTTGCCTTTGTGCAAGGCTAGGGTCTGATGCCTGTGTTTATTCCTGAGCTGGGGGTTGTTGGTGTTTTGTTCATCGGGCTTTTTTTGCTGTCGTGGCTCCTTCAACGCTGGCGCATCCCTGCGCTTTTAGGGTTTATGATAGCGGGCTTTTTGATTCAATCGTATCCTTCGCGTCTCATGGAGTCTTTCTTACCTATTGCAGGAGAGATCGCCGTTTGGCTCTTGTTTTTCTTTGTGGGGTTGGAGTATTCTCCCGAGCATCTCAAGCGCCTCAGTAAAAGTATCGCCAAGCCGGGCTTGATAGATTTCGGAATTAACTTCGGCGTTGTCACGCTTTTGGGTCTATGTTTTTCGTCGCCTTTGGAGTCGGCTATTCTTGGGGGAGCTCTGTATCCGAGCAGTACGGCGATAGTGGCTCGGCTTCTACTGGATTATGGACGGCTTGCCAGTGCAGAGGCAGAATTGCTTCTTGGACTGCTGATTTTTGAAGATATAGTTGGTGTGGTGCTCCTTGGATTTTTGACCCCCCTGACTATGGAAGGGACGTGGAGTTATGTATTCATTCTGTCAATTGTTGGTGCTCTCTTAGGCGTGCTTTTTGTATTCTGGGGCTTGTATCGGTGGTTTGTGCCCTGGCTTGCCCGTATTGCTGCGCCCGTGGGAGATGAGCCGCTGACAGTCTTTCTGACTCTGGGTTTAGTACTTGCCATCGGTGCTGCCGGGCATGGTATAGGGCTTTCAGGCGCTTTGACCTCTTTCCTCTTAGGTGTGCTATTGCCAGAAGGTAGTGAGCTTTACAAAGCCGCTGAAAAGTCCCTCGCCCCTATTCGTGAGCTGAGTGTGGGGCTTTTTTTCCTTGCTCTGAGTTATTCCGTAGAGATAGCGAAATTGCCTTTGGGGCGAGGCATAGGATGGTTACTTTTAGCTCTCGCTTTGAAAGGTATATCAACCTTTTGGGCGGCGCGAGTTTGGGGATTACAGCCACGGACGGCCCTCAGGGCGGCTTTGAGCTTCCTTCCGAAAGGGGAGTTTTCCCTTCTATTCGGGACGCTGACGGAATACTGGCGTTCTGTCATCCTTTTGAGTGTAATAAAGAGCTCCATTTTAGGCACTGCGGCATTTGCGGCAGCAGGAAACATTACCCGTCGCCTATTTCCGAAGCGGTGAATGTGCCTATAGAATGAAGGTTGATGAGGAGCAGGCCTTCCGGGAGGTTGGTTTATGCCCTCGGCACGATACGGGGTATATCGGCCGTATCAGTTTTACGGCGGCTTAGGCTATCGGAGGAGGAGGAGTATTCCCATAATCCCAATAGTTATCGCAAAAATCTGTGCCAGCAAGGGACCTCTTAGCTTTTGAGCCCACTTGGACGAGAGAAAACTACCGATAAGTATGCCTCCAAGCAGCCCCCACACCAGCATCCAACGCACATGGCCATGTTGCCAATACGGTATCGCTGCCATAAATGCGACTGGAAGCGTCATCGTCAGTAAACTAGTTCCCTGAGCGGTGTGCTGGTCAATTTTAGCCAACAAGAGTAAGAGAGGCACGATGATGACTCCTCCGCCGAGACCCGTCAGTCCTTTGATGATTCCCGTAAGAGCTCCGACAATCAGACCAATGACGAATTCTCGTTTAGGGCTTTGGGGTGCTGGCTTAGCTTCGATGGGGTGAAACGACTTCCAGAATACATAGACTGCCATAATCACCAGAAATACACCGAAAATCTGCTTGAGTTTTTGGCTGTCTATGCTCTGGACCCACTGCGCCGCGAGATAGCTCGTGATAGCCAGAGCTATGGACATGCCTATCGCGAGTCTCCAACGCACTCGTCCGAAACGATAATAGTTCCACGTAGCCGCGGCGAATATGGGGAAAGCAAAAGCCATCAGTGCTGTACCCTGAGCTTCATGTTGGCTGTATCCTAAGCCCAGTACGAGGATGGGAATAATGATAGTGCCCCCACCTACTCCAACTAACCCACTAATAAACCCAGCAAATAGTCCCACCCCTAATCCGACGAGGATTTCCATGGCGGGCAAATATACTGCGCGTTAGTGCAACAAAAGTATCAATAAGTCAGCCGTTGGGCATCGTAAATTCGCGCGCATGCGCACGGGTACGCTGGGTGTGAATCTCTCGGGCCTACTCCCAATCATTCGAAAGTATCTCTACACTCATTCAGATGTATTTCTACGAGAGCTGATAGCGAATGGCGTTGATGCTTGTCAAAAGCTGCTGGCTATAGCTCCAAGCGAGGGGCTGGAGGTTTCTTTGCAGGACCTCAAAGTGGAGATTTTAGTTTATCCTGCAAAGCGTCAGCTCGTTATTCGTGATAATGGCATCGGGATGACTGAAGATGAGGTGGAGCAGTTTCTGACAGTGATAGCGGCGTCTAGTGCTCGGGAGTTCGCAGAGAAGTATAAGGAGACGGATATTATCGGGCTTTTTGGGATGGGGTTTTATTCGGCATTTATGGCTGCGGAAAGGGTAGAGGTTCTTACTCAATCCTATCGTTCGGATGCTCCGGCCGTTCGGTGGATAGGAGATGGTTCGGAAAAATATGAAATAGAACTCACGCAGCGGCCAGAGGGGCGCGGTACGACCATCACCCTTCACTTGACGAAGGAATATGATGAATACGCTCAAATCTGGAGAGTGCGTCAAGTTGCTGAAAAATATGCTCGTTTTCTCTCTATTCCTATTTATGTAGAAGGAGGAGCCATCAATCAGAAGCCGCTCTGGCGGGAACATGCCACCAGTCTTTCTCCGGAAGATTACAAGAAGTTCTATCAGCTCATTTATCCAGGTCGCCCAGACCCTGTTTTTTATGTGCATCTGAATATGGATTATCCTGTTCATTTGCAGGGCATTTTGTATTTTCCGCCTCTGCGTCCCGAGATGATGATAGAAAAAAACGGTCTATTCCTATATGTGCGGGGAATGTTCATTACGGACCAGCTAAGTGAAATTTTGCCGCCATACTTTGAGCTCTTGCAGGGGGTTATAGAGTCAAGCGATATTCCACTGAATGTCTCGCGCAGTCAGCTACAGGTAGACCCTACGGTTCGGAAGATTAGCCAGTATATCAGTAGGAAAGTAGCCGATAAGATCAAGGAGTTGGCGGAAACTGACCGACCGCAGTATGAAAAGGTCTGGGATAGCATAGGACCTTTCGTCAAATACGGGATAGTGAGGGATGAAGATTTTGCCAAAAGGGTGAAGGATTTTGCGCTTGTGCGAACAATAGATGGAAGCGCTTTCATGTTTCCTGAGTATAAAGCAAAGGCTTCTACTGTCAAGGATCAAAAAGGCTCTTCGGTGGGGTTCTATGTGAATGATCTCAAAAAGCAGGGAGCCTTAGCTCAGCTTTTTCGCGAGAAAGGGTACCTGGTAGCCTTAGCAGATACGGTGATAGACCCTTACTGGCTTTCTTACTTGGAGGTTCATGAGAATATGCGATTTATTCGGGTGGATGCGGAAGAGGCTGCTCGTTGGTTGGAAGCTACCGATTCTGAAAATGCTTTATCTGACTCCGAAAAGCAGGCCGTGAAAGAGGCCATAGAAAGATTGACTCACCTTAGGGTAGAGCCCCAAGCTCTGGGGCCCAAAGGGCCAGCGGCGCTTTTATTACGGGAGGAATCTCAGCGTCGTCTGTATGAAGTCGCTCTGTCCGGAGAGAGTCCCGCACCTTCTCGCTTCGTCTTCAATACGCAACATCCGATTTACCGCCGATATTTGCTCTCTCAGGATATCCGATGGTTAGAACATGCAATAGACTGGGCCCGATTACTCAGCGGCGACCTTCGGGAAGCCGAACTCCAAAGCTTCTTAGAACGCGACTGGGCGCTTTTGTCTGGAGCTTAGGTTTCGGGCTGCTTGTAGCTCAGACTTCCTCGAAGCCTCCACCATACATTCGTTCAGACCTTTCCTGGGTGGAGAATAAGCTCAAGCAGATGAGCTTGGAGGAGAAAATCGGGCAGCTCCTTATGGTTCCAGCTTACAGCGATCCCAAGCGCTCTAATAGACGAGAAGTAGAGCGCTGGATTACGCATTATCATGTTGGGGGGGTCATTTTTATGCAGGGAAGCCCTCATGCGCAAGTAGCCCTTACGAATGCCTTTCAGACGCAGAGCGCGCTGCCTCTGCTGATATCTATGGATGCAGAGTGGGGTCCTGCTATGAGATTAGATAGCTTGCCTCGTTTCCCCAATGCCCTCACATTAGCTGCCGTACCCGATGACTCACTTGTGTATCAGGTAGCCAGAGCAATTGCCCGTCAGTGTCGCCGTCTAGGAGTGCATATCAACTTTGCCCCTGTCGCCGATATCAATAGCAATCCTCAAAATCCCGTGATTGGTTTCCGAGCTTTTGGGTCAGATAGGCATCGGGTCACGCAACTTAGTCTTTTATTTATGCATGGGTTGCAAGATGAAGGTGTCATCGCTGTGGCGAAGCATTTTCCTGGGCATGGAGATACGCATTTAGATTCACATTTTGACCTTCCGGCTATTTTACATGACTCTGTACGCTTGGATAGTGTGGAGTTTTACCCGTTTCGTCATTTGATACGCGAAGGTGTGGGAGGGGTAATGGTAGGCCATCTGCTCGTCCCGCAGATAGATACCTTGACTGCGACAGTCTCTCGCCGAGTGGTTCATGACTTGTTGAGAAAAAAGCTCGGATTTCAAGGGATTATCTTTTCAGATGCGCTTAACATGAAAGCTGTTTCACTGTACTTTGCTCCCGGCGAGCTGGAAGTGAGGGCGCTGGAAGCTGGTGCAGATATTTTATTGTATGTGGAAAATGTCCCCGTTGTCGTTCGCGCTATTCATGAAGCCGTTCTCAAAGGGCGCCTTTTGGAAGAGGAGATAGATGAAAAAGTGCGAAGGATTCTCATGCTTAAAGCTTACTTTGGACTTACGCAATCGCGCTCTTTGGTCCCTACTCAGGGATTGATGGCAGATCTTTGGGCTGAGTCTATTCTTCAACCTTTACGAGAGGCATACATCCGTTCAGTCACGCTCTTGCAGAATCGCGCACGTATCCTTCCCTTGGGGTATGCTTCTGAGCGGAAGGTAGCTTATGTTCAGATTGGCTACGAGCGGCCAGCCCCGTTTTATAGATATATCTCTCAATATGCTGCCGTTGATGCGATAGTTTTGCCTTCTTTTGAAAAGTCTCCACCGGACTCTATAGTTCAGGCGATGAGGGGCTATACGACCTTCATCGTCAGCTTATTCAATCTGTCCAATAATCCTCGGCGCAGCTTTGGGATTCGTCCGAAGCTTCTAGATTTCCTCTGCGAGCTTGGCAGTGCGAAGTACGAGGTGATTCTCTGTGTTTTCGGCAATCCTTATGCCTTATCGTTTTTGGGCGAGGAGGATGCCACGATACTGGCTTACCAGGAAGATACACTGGCTCAGTGGCAGACAGCCAATATCATTTTCGGTGCCAATCCGCCGAGTGGACGGCTGCCCATTTCCATTCCTATGCGATACGACCGCATGGTGGAGTATGATTTGACTCCCTATCGCCCATTATACCCGTATCGCTTGCCTTACTCATTTTCAAGGACGGATTCTGTTCTTCGGGCTGCAGTTCAACAGAAACTCGCCCCTGGATTTGCAGTGACGGTGATTTACAGGGATACCATTGTGTATAGTCGGGGTGCAGGCACGCTGAGCTATACAGACCCAAGGACTCCTTCTCCTACACATCATTTGTATGATGTAGCTTCTCTCACGAAGGTATTTGCCACTACGCTCATGGCGATGGACTTGTATGAGCAGGGGAAGTTGAGCCTGACAGAGCCTTTATCTGTCCGAGTGCCTCAGTGGGCTCCTTATCCTATTGGAAAACTGACTCCAATGGAGCTACTTACGCATACCGCCGGTTTTCCTCCGGGACTGCCCCTTGTACAAGAGCTTCTGAAGGAGCCTACTGCGCTATCAGATACACTCAGTGAGACGCATTCTATTCCTGTGAGTCGGCGTAGATTTCTCCACAAGAGCTATCCTCAAAAGGTCTGGCTGAGTGTGCGTAGTTATCCTGTACAACCGACCACTCGCCCGATTTATTCGGATTTGGGGATGGTGGTGCTCAAGCGGTACATGGAATATTTAGCAGGAGTCCCGATGGAGAGCTATCTCGCTCAACGATTTTATCAGCCCATGGGATTGTATCGGGTTGTTTTTTATCCGAGTCAAGCATGCATGGATACCCTTTGTGCGCCCACAGAGATAGATACAGTATGGCGGCGAGATACCTTGTGTGGGTATGTACATGACCCTACCGCTGCCCTTTTAGGAGGTAGTGCAGGAAATGCTGGGCTTTTCGCCAGTGCCAGCGACCTGGCTAAAATTTTGTGGATGTTGTGTAAAGGGGGGGAATATGCGGGATACTGCTACTTGTCGCCAACTACGATAAGTACTTTCACTCGGGAAGTCAATCGCACTGGGCGCGGTTTAGGTTGGGATAAACCTGCCCGAGATAAACATAGCTCTTTGCCCAGTAGTTTCTCTAAGGATACGTTTGGACATTTGGGCTTCACAGGGACGGCAGCGTGGTGTGACCCGCAGCGAGAGCTGGTGGTAGTTATTTTATCTAATCGCGTCTATCCGACAAGCTCTGACCCTCGTTTCAATCAGCTCAATCTCCGCCGTCAAATCATAGAAGCGGTAGAATATGATTTACGGCTGCGATAGGACCGAGTATGATGGGAGTAGGCATCCCAGATAAGTTACCGCGCTGGTAGTACATTTGCATGGCGTATAGTCATGCGTAGGGATGTCTTACATTATGCAGCTTGTCCTCGCTGCTTATCCTCACTGAGAATAGGAAGTATTGAGGAAGAAGTAGGAGAACATATAATGGAAGGAACGCTGCTATGTGAAGGATGCCAGGCGAAGTTTCCAATAAGGCGAGGGATACCACGCTTACTGCCAGAGGCGCTCTTAGACTCAGATTGGCATGAAAGAACCGTCAAGCGATTTGGCATCCAGTGGCATATCTTCAATGAAGCTGATAGGAAATTTTACGAAAGTCAGTTCATTAGCTTTATTCAGCCAGTTCAACCTGAGTTTTTCAGGGGCAAAGTTGTATTAGATGTGGGCTGTGGTAAAGGTCGGCATGTTCGCCTGGCTAGCTTGTGGGGAAGTCGGACAGTGATCGGGTTTGACCTGAGTGAAGCTGTAGAAGTAAGCTTTCAAAACACGCGGGATCTACCTAATGTGCATATCCTGCAAGGGGATATTTTCCATATGCCTATAAAAAAGGGAGTAGTTGATTATGCTTACAGCGTCGGCGTGATTCATCACACACCTGATCCAGAGTTAGCTTTCCAGAAAATAGTGGAGCGAGTAAAACCGGGAGGCGCTATTTCAGTATGGGTGTATGGAAAAGAGAATAACTGGTGGGTCACCCAAATCATATCTCCAATCAGAGAAAGATATACCTCTCGCATGCACTGGCGCGCCCTAATGGTCATATCTTGGTTCCTCACTCTACCCCTTTACGCTCTTTCAAAGACGATATATAAACTCAGGTTTCTGCGAAAAGTTCTGCCGTATTTTGACTACATACACCATCTCAAACACTTCTCCTTCAAGGAGATATGGAGTATTGTGTATGACCATCTTACGCCTTCGGTCGCATATTACCTCAGCCGTGAGGAGTTTGAGTCTTTCTGGAAAAGAGCTGGGATTTCTCCAACTCTTTCATGGAGAAATAGAAATTCTTGGAGCGGCTTCGGCTACGTCCCGAGTGCTGAGGTTGAGCCTCTGGAGAAAATAGGCTTGGAAACCCGTTCTGAGTGAGTAATGTTAGGAAAGAGTGTCCTCTCTTTTGAATGATTGGGGCCGGGGGGCGTTCCTGATTGAGCGTTTTTTGCTTTCTCAACTTGTGGAGCTTGTAGGTGTTTTATTTATTCTAACCACACTTCCCATCCCTCCGCACCGATGCGCACGCGCACATACTCCTGCAAGGTGGTCGCTAATCTAATGCCCACATAGTCTGCACATATAGGATAATGTCGGTGCCCTCTATCTATGAGTACGAGCGTTTCTATGGAAGCCTCCGGATAGCGTGTCAGCGCACTCACAATCTGCCTTAGAAGCGTCCGTCCTGTGTGGAGCACATCGTCTACGAGGAGCAGGCAAGTAATCTCAGAGGGCGGTGCAGAGTCTGGCAAGGGGGGCGCCCCTTCGGCTTGTAGGTAAGTTTTGAGCTTTTCTGCGAGCTGGTTTCCCATAGGGCTCGCAGGGATTATGAAGGGGAGCGCATATCCATAATGCCTTTCCAAAATCTCCAGAGCCATCCGTTGGAGGATGCGCTCTACATCTGGGGGACTCAATATGCGGCGGCCTACCATTCTATCTTCTCCTTGCGGAGAAAAGCGGTGATACCCCGGCGAAAATCCTCTGTGGCTCGAGCGTGGGCATTCATTTTTGCAGCAAACTCGAGACCGGGTTGTAAAGGCATGTCTTGCATATCAGCGATTAGTTTGCGGATAAATTCTAACGAAGTGGGCGAATTCTGGCGAGATATTTTCATAGCGAGCTCATGAACAAACTCGGCGATTTTGTCTTTTTCCACGATATGATTGAAAAGTCCGAGAGCCTGGGCCTCTTTTGCTGAAAACGGCTCTGCTGTAAGCAGTAGTTGGCGAGCCCATCCTTCGCCCACCCGGCGTAATAAAAAGTATGTAACCATGGCGGGCAGAAAGCCTATTCGTGCTTCAGGGTAGCCTATGGTAGCTTCGGGGGTGGCGACTACAATATCACATACCGTGACGAGTCCCGCTCCTCCTGCCAGAGCTGGGCCTTCTACCTGAGCGATAAGGGGCTTTTTGTATCGGTACATCAGAAGGTACAACTCCATGAGGTGCATAGAGTCTGCGAGGTTTTCCTGGAAGGTGTAGTCCTGCAGCTTTTGCAGGTATTCAATATCTGCACCTGAGCAGAAAACGGAGCCTTTTGCTCGCAAGACGACTATCCGAATGTCCGGATTATCCTGCCACTC
Source organism: Bacteroidia bacterium (assembly GCA_025057135.1). Lineage (GTDB taxonomy): Bacteria > Bacteroidota > Bacteroidia > SpSt-205 > SpSt-205 > SpSt-205. The sequence continues at coordinate 33,162 of JANWXY010000092.1, forward strand.
AGAGAGGGCCTGTTTGAGTTGGCTCACGAGAGCGTAGCTCAAAGCATTGCGCCGTTCTGGGCGGTTGAGGGTGATGTAGCCTATACGGTCTCGTATTTCTGTCTCTATAAGAGTAGCAGGCTTTACCTGTTCTTCCATAGCACAAAATAACGCTAAAAGTTTGCTCGGGCTTGCATTCGGGCAGAGTGTATGGGCGCCCGCTCACTGATGCGCCCTTCGTAGAGCACAGATAGCTCCACATACCGGCTAAGTGGAAAGCTTATAGTAACGCCGCAGAAGAGATTTCGTCCTATTTGCATTCCCTCCAGAAGGTCAAAAAGTAGTAGACTGGGGAGGGCTTCTGCTCTGGTTCCGTATAGAGCGGGCTCCAATCGGATATTTACTAATGCGCCTGCTTTCCAGCTCCAGCGCTGCTCTATGGATAGGCGCCCCCCCCTCACCCTAAATCCCAGTGGTATTCTACCCCTCCTTTCTCGGTAGGCTATACCTACGGTGGTTCGCCATTTACCCGAGGGCTGATAAATCAGCTGAGGATAGACATCTACACCTTCGTAGGTGTAGTTCATATCTCGTTGGGCAGGAGCTAAACTGCTCTTTTCCACATAGCTGAGAACCATTTCCCCCCCCAAGCGTCTCGTGAAGTTATAGCGAGAACGCGAGCTATACTGCCGCAGAACCTGTCTCTGCAAGCCTGAAAGCGGTACGAGTTGAGTTAGCTGATACTGAAAGGAGAAAATCTGGTCCCCTTTTATCGCTTGTCTGAAAAGGAAAATATCCTGTCTGTGAGCGAGAGTCCACTGGAGAAAGGAGGTATCGATAGGTGGCGGACTGGGAAGATAGCGACTTAGGCGATTATCTGGAGCATTTTGACGCTGCTCGAGGCGAGTGTTCGCTTGATAGCTTAGCCACCTGAGTCGCTTCTCCGGTTGCCAGCGGAAAGTAAGCGCTACGGATAAGGCGATCGTGGGAATAAACCGTCCCGTCGCCCGCTGAATGCGGATATAGTTGGCTAATAGAGGATTTATAGCGGGGATAAACTCTTCTATTTGTTGGAGACCATCGGCATTTAGGTCTCGCCATTCATGTGTCCCCTGACCGGGATTCACAGCGACGAAAAGTATCTGGCGCTGGGGCGTCTGCTCGGATGAAAGCTGATAGAATCCTTCCACATCCCAAGGGCGCCATCGTAGGCGGAAGCTATTCTGACTTAGGAGATTTCTGGAAGATACCAAACCAAAAGCTGTATCGCCAGGCTCAAACCATCTATATGAAGTTATCGTGGAAACACTGAGCCGCTGACCTTGATAGCGGATTTCTATCTGAGGCATAAATGCCCGAAATCGCTGCCTTAGAAAGTAGGACGAGTCCCCTCTCAGGCTCTGCCACTCATACCGCCATTGATAGGCTACTCGGCCTGACCACTTTTCACCCGAGTATCGAATGTATGGGGTGTACTCATGAAAGCGAAAGTTGGCTGTGTCGATGAGGTCACTGCGACGACGCTCTGTCCAAAGCAACGTCCCGAGCTGCCAAGCTTTTCGGGTGTAGAAAATTCGGCCTGAGTGTCTCCACCAGCGGTCTACCTTAAGCCCTGTATAGGAAGGGATGTATTCTACGAGATAGGTGCCGCCTATGCCTTTGGTGGTGTCGGTGCCTTCCCAAAGGAAAGCGGTGCGAAGGGTCCTGAGGGAGTCTCCCCAGCTGCGCCAGCCTGCGCTCGGAGTAAAACGATAACGCTCTCGATAACCCAAAGCTAAACGCCCCTCAACGAGTCGTTCTATTTGGCGAGTGGTAAGGTCGTTGTAGTTCCAGTATCGTCCATATTCGCGAGCGTAGACTCGGTCAGCATTCTGGTAGCCTGCGCCGACGTACTGAAATGTCATCTCCGGAGAGAGCCACCATGAAGCCGTATCAGGGAAAGGACGCCAGCGAAGCGTATGCCTTAGAGCTACATCTTGAATGCTGCGCCGAGCAAATCGGTTTTCTACATAACGGCTTCCGTCTATTTCCCCCTCCCAAGTAAATCTGGGAAGGACTTGCCAGCTGTACTGCAAGCTCAATACCTCTATGGATTTCGGGAGAGGGACAGCGCGTCCGATAATATATTCCCCTTGTCCCATGCCTACCCAGCGAAAAGCGTTGCCATTCAGCGAGCTTGGCTCTCGGATGTATTCCCCTCGGCCCGCCCCGACGAACACGAAGCTTACTTGATAGAGGGCTTCCTGCGGGTTTTGACTCACAACAAAGTACTGATACCGCTGACCTTCTATCATAGTATCTCGTGCAGCATAACGGATGCTACCTGCTTCGTATGGCAGAGTATCTATGCCTCGGAGCAGTCCTTGCTGAGAACCCGGGGGAAGGTTGGACAGCAGCTCTTCTTCCGCGGGAGCTAATGTGAAGTCCAGTGGTCTGCGAGGATTATCAGCTTGGCGGAAATAAAATGTACCTATGGAAAGTTTTCTCCCCTGCCATTTCTCACCTAACCAGATAAAACTTCGTCCATAACTGCGATCGGCATATTCAAAATCCACTACGATGCGTGTAGCTGCTGTGATTGGAATCCTCGGCGTGAAAGTAATTTCCCCCACGGTGTAGTCAATTACATAGTCTCTATCCTGCCCGCGTTGCATGAGTACGCCATTTACATAGACCTTTTCTGAGCCAGCCAAAATCGGAATGAATCGTTCTCCATTTTTACCTGTGAGGGGGTAGGGACCCTGTCGTCCTTCTTGACCCATGAAAGAGTTTGTGTGAAATTGTCCCTTGGCTTCGGCGAATGCGGCATGTACTTTATGTTCGCCCAAGGGAGCTCTGAGTTCTATGCCCAGTACATTTCTGTAAAAGTTGGCAAAATGGGTACGGCTTTCTTTGAGTTCCAAATCTCCCAGGAGGAGCTGCGTTTTGCGCCATCGCAGACCTATATTTACTCGGTCAAAGTCGGCGAGACTTTGCGTCGCAGCGGTCTGGAAGGGTAGGTTTTCATCAGTCAGAGCCGCTATGATGTATAAATCCGGGGCTACCTTGCCCTCTAAGTTGAGCCGGAAAGCACTATTTAGAGTGGCATTTTGCCCTGTTCCTACTGTGAGAGAACGGATTAGACTTCCGCTTCTATTTATCTTTGGCGTAAAGGTATCTTCGGCTGTGATGTCAGGAGACGATGGAGGGGGCGAACGAGAGCTCTGAGCCAAGCTATCCCACTTTTCCAGAGCGCTCCACGGAAGGGGAGTGAAGCGGGCCTTTTCTCGGGGCAGGGGAACTATCTGTACCCGAAGCCGTACGGTATCAGGCTGCGGTTCCCACCGAATGCTGTGCGTCGTCGTATCGTATCGCCACCTTCGGGGTGGGTCAAAAATAACCGAGTTGGGAAGCAGCCAGCCTTCTGGGAGTTTCCATTCGGACTGATTAGGAGGCAAAATTGTATCTATACGCTGCCCATAGAGTACGCTTCCTGTCCCACTCCATATCGTGAGCCATATCCCTAATCTGACGGGACACCTCATGAGGTATCTATCTCAAAGTTGGTAAATATTTCTGCCCTCTGACAATAAGGCATATCAACTGGTAGTAAAGCGATTTTATCGCTATCGCATTAAGCTGTACCTTTGCTCGCTCCGGCTTTGTTATGAATTGGAGACCCGTAGCAGCTCGTCTATACTACAGGACTCTCTCCACTTTGGGGATTTACATGAAAAGCAGATATGGGTTCAAGTGGTATCCTGAGCTAAACTACAACTTTGTAACTATTTTTCACTGGCATCAGCATCCCGAAGAATGGGATATTCGCTTTATACAGCGCTTTTTACAGCCTGGGGACACTTTCATAGACATTGGTGCTCATCATGGTCTCTACACTCTTATTGCGGGGATGAAGGTTCATCCCTCGGGAAAAGTGATTAGCTTTGAGCCCTCCCCCAGAGAGAGAAAGCGGCTCGCAAGACATGTAAGGCTCAATCGCCTGCAATCTGTGGTTCAGATAGAAGGCTATGCTTTATCCAAAGATATCGGAGAGACAGAATTTTTCGTGGCGCGCGACTACGACAGTGGGATGAATAGCTTAGCAGCCACCGAGTATAATACGCGCAATGGGAAAAGAGTGAAGGTATCCAAAATAACCCTGGACAGATACATAACACACCGAAATATATCCGAAATAAAGCTCATAAAGATGGATGCAGAAGGTGCTGAGTTGGATATATTGAGAGGAAGTACTTATGTTTTAGAGC
>JANWXY010000022.1 GCA_025057135.1 Bacteroidia bacterium
AAAAATCACCTACTGCCAGACCTATACCGCTCACAAATGAATAACCTCACCGTAAGCCGCCGCTGCCGCCTCCATAATCGCTTCTGAAAGCGTAGGATGCGGATGAATAGTTTGGACTATGTCATGCCCCGTAGTCTCTAAACGACGAGCAACTACAAGTTCGGATATCATCTCTGTCGCATTCGGACCTAAAATATGGGCTCCCAGCAACTCCCCATACTTAGCGTCAAAAATGAGCTTTACTAATCCCTCATTTTTACCCATCGCAGAAGCTTTGCCTGACGCTGTATAAGGGAACTTCCCTACCTTTATGTCTATACCTCTTTCTCTGGCAGCTTTTTCTGTAAGCCCCACCGATGCAACCTCCGGCTGGCAGTAGGTACAGCTCGGAATCGTAGTATAGTCTAAGGGCTGCCTATCTATCCCCGCGATTCTCTCCACGCATATGATGCCCTCCATAGATGCTACGTGGGCCAGCGCAGGTGTGGGCAGGATATCTCCGATGGCATACAATCCAGGGACATTTGTGCGATAATATTCATCTACTACTATCCGCCCTTTCTCCATACGAACCCCTAACTCCTCCAAACCAATGCCTTCCGTATTCGGGACCACGCCCACTGCGAGGAGCGCTAAGTCTGCTTCTACTTGAAGCGTTTCTTTGGGAGTTTGGAGGGTAGCCTTTATGCCTTTCTTTGTTTTTTGGAGGTCAGTTACTTGGGTACTGGTGAGTATAGAGAGACCTTTTTTGCGATATATCTTTTCCAACTCCCGGGCAATTTCCTCATCCTCTCGGGGAAGGATATGGGGAAGAGCCTCCACGAGGGTTACCTTCGTGCCAAGCGTATGATAAAAGTAAGAAAACTCCACACCGATGGCCCCCGCTCCGATAACAAGCATACTATTAGGCTGAGTAGGCAGGGTCATAGCCTCTCGGTAACCGATAACCATCTTTCCATCTATCTGTATATGAGGAAGGTTTGCAGGGCGTCCGCCTGTGGCAAGGATAATGTGAGGAGCCTCTATTACTTTCTTACCTCCATCACTCAGCGAAACTTCCACCTTCGGCCCTGGTAGAAGGCGAGCCGTCCCCTTGATGACTTCTATCTTATTTTTTCGCATCAAAAACTCCACTCCTCGGCTCATCTTATCTGCCACGCTACGGCTACGGGCTATGATCTTGGGAAAATCTACTTTCGGCGTCCCGACTTGGAAGCCGTAGCTTTCCGCCGCGAGAAGGTATTCCAACACCTCCGCAGACTTCAGGAGGGCTTTGGTAGGTATGCATCCCCAGTTCAGGCATACACCACCCAAGTTTTCACGCTCCACAAGCTGTACCGCAAAGCCCAGCTGTGATGCCCGAATAGCAGCCACGTATCCCCCAGGTCCGCTACCGATAACTATTAGTCGTTTATCCATGGGGACAAAGATACCCACAACCCTAAACCGCGCAGATGAAGCACTTGCAAATAGACCTTTTGCTTTATATTTGCTCTCTGCAAAGGGAAAGTTTATGCTTCGCAAGCTCACTAACTGGCTGATAGCTCTGACAGGGCTTGGATTGGCTTTGGCTCAGCAGGACGCAGGAAAACTGCGCGGTGTCGTGCGCGATAAAGTCACGCGTGAGCCTCTGAGCTTTGCTACCGTCGTTATCCTCCAGAATGGCGTTGTAAAGGGCGGGACCAATACGAATGAAAACGGTGAGTATAGTATCGCCCCCGTATCTCCTGGTACATACGACGTACGGGCGAGCTATGCGGGTAAAACCTTTACAATCAGCGGTGTAATAGTAACTGCTAACCGTACCATTGTCCTGGACATCAACATGGAATCCAGCGTGCAGACAGAAACTCAGGAGATAGTAGATTACAAAGTGCCCCTCTTTGAGAAAGACGAAACTGTAACTGGAAAGACAATCACGCTGGAACAGATTCAGAAGATGGGGACCCGAAATATCACCACTTTTTTAGCCACCTCAGCAGGGGTATATCAAGCCGATGACGGAAGGGCATTATTTGTTCGAGGGGCGCGTTCCGATGCTACGCAATACTTTGTAGATGGCGTACGGGTAATCGGAGCTCTGGGAATGCCCCAGAAAGGCATATCTCAACTTTCCATCTATACCGGAGGAATCCCCGCAGAGTTTGGCGACGTGATGGGAGGGGTCGTCCAAATTACTACGGGTGCGCCCAGTGCCTCTCATACTTTCGGTGGAGAGATACAGTCCAGCCAGTTCACTGACCCTTACAAGTTCAATCTATTTGCGCTCAATGCCTCGGGACCAATCTTTTCCCGTAAAACAGATGATGGGCTGAAGATACCTATACTGGGATACGCTGTAAGCGGAGAGTTTCAGCACGAGCGGGATTATGGCTCCCCTTATGGCGGAGTATACAGAGTCAAATCCGAAGTTTTGGAGGACTTGGAAAGGACACCTTTACAACCATTTGGTCAAGGATCTGCCTTCTTTGTCAATAGGGCCAACTTTCTACGTCCTGACCAGCTGGAAAAAGTCCGTTATCGTCAAGGGGCCCCTCTGAGACAAATCCGAGCGAACTTACGGATGGACCTTCGCCTCGGTGAAAATGCATTCCTAAAGTTTGGATTCAGCGGGGAGCAATCTCGAGTCGTATCTTGGGACCTTTCTCGGGCTCTGCTCGCCTATAAAAACGCCCCAGTTAGTTACAATCGTACCCTCAGGTCATTTGTACGACTTCAGCAGACCTTTCCAGGAGATACAGGCAGCCTTCTGCGCAACTTTTTCTATACTATTCAGTTCGATTACACTCGGGTAGACGGTCGTAGTGTAGATGACAGATTCCAACTGAACTGGTTCAGATATGGACATATAGGACGCTTCCAGACCCGATATGCAGAGCTTATAGTACCGACTTTCCAAGACAACCTTCCCGTATATCAGTCTGCCGGGTTTGTAGAAAATGAATATCTATTTGACCCTTCAAACAGTTCGCATCCAATCCTGGCTAACTACAACACCTTCATATACAACTACCTCGCACAGAGCCCTAGAATTTTGTTCAATCCCATCACTCTACGCCCAGAACCCAGCGGGAGAGTGAGAAACTTCATAGACCTCTTGCAGTTAGGAGGACATGTAAATGGTATTATAGGCGCTCAGGCTTTGATATACAATCTCTACTTAGGTCAGGGCTATCCAGCCGCTTTCGGAGCATCCTTCAGCAATGCAGACATGTTCCGTGTGACCGGACAAGCGGCGGTGGAGCTCGGACGGCACAATTTGAAAGTTGGGTTTGAGTTTGATCAGCGATATTCTAGGTTTTACGGAGTCAGCTCCGCTTATCTCTGGCAGCTCATGCGCCTATACGCCAATCGCCACATTCAAGAGCTGGACCGCTCTCAGCCGATCGTCTCAGGAGATACAATTCGCTATCGCCCACTTTATCAGGCGAGCCAGCAAACCTACTTTGACAGAAAAATGCGAGAGAAGTTAGGTCTACCAGTGGATGGGCTAGACTTCATAGACCCAGATGCAATGGACCCTGACTTCTTCAATATAAGAATGTTTGATATCAATGACCTCTTCGCTGGAGGAAATCCCGCCGTTTTCTATCAAGGCTACACGCCGTGGGGTGAACGGCTCAGACGAGTAGCCCCAGAAAAATTCTTCACAGATAGGGAAAATCGTCCGCAGAATGCTTTTTCACCCACATATGTAGCCTTCTACGCTCAGGATAAGTTTGAGTTTGATCGCATGTTCTTCAACCTCGGCGTGCGGGTCGACCGGTTTGATGCTAACCTGCCTGTGCTGAAAGATCCTTATATCATTCGGCCATTCTACCGAGCCGAAGAAACTGCTCGTATATTGGGTATAACGCTACCACAAGGTGTGGGAGGGGACTGGGTGGCATATGTAGACAATGCCCTCAACCCCACCCGAATTCTCGGTTTTCGCAGCGGCAATACATGGTATGACGCAAATGGCAGCCCCACAAGCGCCTTAGCAATCACCAGAGCCTCCGGTGGGCGAGCCCTTCCGCATCTGAAACAAGACAGCCTTACTTATGAAGCATTCGACGACTACCGCCCTCAGATAAATATCATGCCCCGAATCTCATTCTCTTTCCCTATATCTGATGAAGCAACCTTTTTTGCTCACTACGACGTGCTCACTCAGCGGCCCCGTGCTGGTCAAGTCGCTCAGTTCGTGGACTGGCTGTTTATCCTGCAAAATGCCACCGTTTCCCAAGCTAATCCTGCTCTCCGCCCTGAACGCACCATAGACTTTGAGGTGGGCTTCAAACAGCTTTTATCTCAGAATATAGCCCTTTCCGTTTCAGGGTATTACCGAGAGATGCGCGATCTGGTGCAGAGCTTCTTTTTCCTTGGTGCTTATCCTGTGAGTTATACCGCTTTTGAGAACTTAGATTTTGCCACGGTCAAAGGAATAAACATAGATATAGATATTCGTCGCATAGGAGTCTTGGAACTGCGATTTGCTTATACTCTCCAATATGCCAGCGGTACTGGCTCCTCGCCGACTTCCAATAGGGGAATTATCGCCAGCTTAGAAGGCTTCAATGTGTTCCGCTCCCTGCTTCCACTTTCCTTTGACCAAAGGCATACATTCACGGGCGTGGCGGATATACGCTTCCTTGAACGAGGCGTACAAGGTCCCGGTATATCCATCGGCGAAAAAGTGATTTATCCCCTCAAAGGAGCAGGAATTAATATTACCTACAACTTAGGCTCTGGTCGCCCTTATACACGCTATCTCCTTCCTAATCCAGCTGATGTGCAATTCGGTGTAAATCCCGTGAGTCTCATTAGCGGTCAACCATTCGGAAATAATCTCCCGTGGTATAATCGCTTTGACATCCGGGTAGATAGAGATTTCATTATCAAGCGCGGGGAGGACAAGCAATCTACTCTAAACCTATATGTGATATTCCTGAATGCTTTCAACCAAAGAAACATCACAGGAGTGTACCCCTACACTGGCTTGCCTGATGATAGCGGGTATATTCAATCTCCTGTGGGACAGCAGTTGGCAGCGAGTCAATACTCGCGTGAGAGCTTTGAGTTTCTCTATCGTATCAAGGAGCAGAATCCCGGATTATTAGGGCTTCCTCTGCGGATCAGACTGGGTATGTTATTCACTTTCTAAAAATGCATACTATCATGACTATGAGGCACATAGGGCGTATCTGGCTGCTGGTGATGTTAGTGAAATGGGCATGGGGACGTGAAATCATGACCTCAGTAGAACGGCGAATCGCTCCCCGGACAGTAAGCACCTGTACAGCCCCCACTTCCAGCGTTCAACTAGACATCAATAATGTCAGATGCCTCATTCACAACGGAGGCGACATGTGGTGGGACCTCGTAAGCAGTCCTCGCTATGAAATCCCAAAAGTGCCACCGGGAGTCCCCGCTATACATTCTATGTTCGCTAGTGCCGTGTGGGTAGGAGGCTTAGATGCTGCGGGGAGGTTGCGCCTCGCTGCTCAGACCTATCGCCAAAGCGGGATAGACTTCTTTGCAGGACCTCTGTCCCTGCAGGGTACTACTGATGCTAATACTTGCCAGCAGTGGGATAAGCACTTTGTCATTACCCGACAGGAAATAGATGCCTTCCGAGCCGCTTTCCAAACAAATCCTAACAATCTCAACCTCGGCGATTATCCGAATGTGGCTAACTGGCCTGCCATCAACCCTGCCCCGGGCTTTGAACGGACGCTTGCCCCATTTGTGGATCAAAATAATGATGGTGATTACACCCCAGCCGCAGGTGACTATCCAGATGTTTTAGGGGATATGGCTATTTGGTGGGTTTATAATGACCGAGGCAATGTTCATACCGAAACGGGCGCACCAGCTATTGGACTCGAAGTGCAAGCTCTAGCGTTTGCCTTTTCCACCACCGATCAAATCAATGACATGACTTTCTACAAGTACCGCATCATCAATCGCGGTACTCTATCCCTGCGGCAGACTTACATGGCGATTTGGGTAGATGCGGATTTAGGGTTTTATGCAGATGACTATGTAGGGTGTGATACCTCTCGGGGTTTAGGCTACTGCTATAATGGAGACCCGGTTGACGACCCATCGGGACCGGGATATGGAGCAAATCCCCCAGCTATCGGAACGGACTTCTTCCAAGGTCCAATATATGACCCTGACCCGGTAAATCCCAAACGCCTCAAAATGACCAACTTCATGTATTATGAGAATGACTTCAGCGTCCGTGGTAATCCAACAAATGCTATTCACTTTTACAACTATATGCGTTCTATTTGGAAAGATGGATCCCCCCTGGTAAATAACAATCAAAATGGCTACGGAACAGGTACGCCCACCAACTTCATATACACAGGACATCCCGGTGGGGTACCAGCGGCCACCAGGTGCCCTTTCCCGACTCCTACTGGCACATGGAACGAAGCTACCGCAGGAAATAGCCCTTTTGATAGGCGCTACCTCCAATCAGCTGGTCCATTTACTCTTGATCCAGGCGCAGTAAATGACATCATCATTGGCGTTCCATGGGCTCGCGACATCACAGGCAGGTATGGCCCAGGCGGGGATGGAAGAATAGGTTCTGTCTGTTTATTGTATCAAGCCGATGATATTGCTCAGGCATTATTTGACAATAACTTCAAGCTTGTCGATGGACCAGACGCCCCAGACTTGGAAATAGTAGAGTTAGATCAAGAGCTCATCCTTAACTGGCGCTACAAAAATCCTCTGTCCAACAACTACTATGAAAACTACCGCCAGACCGATCCAGTTCTGCGTTCTCTCGGTGTGTCTGACACCACATACCGTTTTGAGGGATATTTAGTCTATCAGCTCAGAGATGCCCGGGTATCGGAAACCGACCTTCAAGACCCGACCAGAGCTGCTCTCATCGCCCAGTGTGATATCAAAAATGGTATAACTACCATCATAAACCGAGAAGAAACGCTCCTACCAGGGCAATCCACTCCGCTAATTGTCGACAAAGTGATGGTAAATGGTGAAGATAAAGGACTTTTTCATTCCATACGAGTGACAGAAGATAAGTTTGCTGAAGGAACAGACCCGCGTCTCAAAAACTATCAACGGTATTACTTCATGATCGTGGCTTATGCTTATAATGGAGAGCCCACTAATAAACGTAAGTTTCTATTAGGACGGAATAACGTACGCCGTTATGAAGCTATACCGCATAAGCCTGCCTCTCGGGATGGAGGTAGCATACTCGCCAGCCAATATGGAGACGGTATCCCAATTCAACGAGTGTCAGGACTCGGAAATGGTGGAAATCTGCTCAGATTATCTCCTGAAACGGAACAGCAACTACTCACTCCTCCTTATCAAGCTGAAAATCCTACCTATTTAGCGGGATTCGGTCCTTTTCGTGTCCGAGTAGTGGACCCTCGCCAAGTCAAATCTTACGACTATCGTCTTGTCATCAACTTAGATACCACTATCCGTGAGACCCTAAATGTCGCTGGTAGTGAGCCAACAATCATTGTAAAGGAGTGGGAACTATACGGGAAGCCCAGCGGTTCTAACGCTGCCGAGCAGCTGATTTATACCTCGTGGAGTGCAATATCCAAGCGACTCTGGGACTATAAACTCAACACATGGAATTTCGTTCTCAATCAGCACCTAAACGGTTCAGAGAAAATCATCCCCGGTCATGGCATATCTATATCGGTCAAGCAGGTGATTGATCCCGGGATAGAGGATAGGTTCTTCAGCGGTGCGCAGTACCCCTGGTTATGCGGGAGCAGTGCAGATACCATGTTTTACTTTTTACAGGATGAGCGAAATGGTCTAATAAATGTACAGATAGAGTACTCAGACCCTACTAAGCCATGGCTTTCTTACTTCTCCCCCGAAGACTTTGGCTGGGGTAAAGGTCCAGGGCTCTCCCCCGGGCAAACTCCAACTTTTGGCGCTTCAAGTGCCTCTGATGCTGTTCAGAGATATTCCAGAGGCTGCCAGCTTACACAGTATCCTGTATCCCTCCCAGCAGGTGCTACACCTCTTATTCCATTCCGACCTTCGGCCATTCGGCTTCAACCATGGATTTACTACTACGATGGCAATATCAAAGCATTTTATACCGACTCCTCAAACAAAGGATGGCTTCCCTTTGGGTTAGTGACTCCTTTCTCTGATAAAGATGCTTCTCAACTCGGATTCGGACTGAACTATTGTCCAGCGAACCCGGGGCAGCCTTGCAGTTCCCCTGCACTTTCTAACATCGCTACTCCGCCATGGGAAGGGGTTACTTTGTCTAAGCTTCCGAGCGTCCAAGTGGTGATAACACCGGACCGCTCCAAGTGGTCTAAATGTCTGGTGTTAGAAGCCTCCCCCTCTCTCGGTCTAAGTCGTATCGTGGGAGCCGGTAGTCCTCGGGTCGCTAAATGGCGCCTCAGCCGAGATGTTATTAAGGGCGATACAACTGCTTTCCGAGATGAGCCTTTGTCTGTGTCTTCTCAAGGATTTAGCTGGTTCCCGGGATATGCTATCAACTTAGAAACTGGACAACGAGTGAATATCCTATTTGCCGAAGCGTCATGGTTCCGTGGCGATAATGGAGACGACATGCTCTTCAATCCAACCTCCTCTCTCGGCTCCTCCGGAGATGCCTATGGGGGGCGTCACTGGATATTAGTGACCACCTATCCTTATGACGAATGTGCCAAGTTCGCTGAATGGCTCTGTGTCGCAGATCAACAGCCCACAGGCATAAATACTGTCAACCGTACCTACTTCTTAACCTTCAATAAGCCTGGGGGGAGTAACGTAGTACGCATAGACTCCTTTTACAAGTACGTAGCGTGGGTATCTCTGCCCCGAGTGGCCGGAAGGCAGTATGAGTTCCGTCACTACAAGGACATTCCGAGCGAGGTGAAGATCACCCTTGCGGTGAATAAATCTTACAGACCCGGTCCGAACAATCAGCCCCCTACGTTTAGATTCTCCACTAACGAAATGGCCGCCAGAACTGGAGACCTTGCCACCGCTAAAAGCGCGCTGGATATCATACGGATCGTGCCTAATCCATTCTACGGGAAGTCCGGAGTAGGTCGTGGCCGATATGAGATTAGTCAAATAGATACCCGGGCCAAAATCACCAACCTCCCTCCACGCTGCACAATACGAATCTTCACATTGAATGGCGTACTCGTTCGCACCTTCCGAAAAGACTCTGAGGAAACATTCATAGAATGGGACCTCAAAAATGAGTTCGGCGTGCCAATTGCCAGCGGGGTTTACATCATACATGTGGATGTTCCCGGTGTCGGACAAAAAGTCATCAAGTTTTTCGCAATCATGCCACAAGTAGACCTCAATAACTTCTGATTATGCGCAGGTATCTCGTTTTACTCACTTTACTCGGAGCTGCTCTGGGAGGCAATCCCGAACGAGCCGGTTCAGCTGGCGCTACTCAGCTACTCATCAATCCATATGCCCGAAGCTCGGGAATGGGTGGTATCAATATCGCTAATACTTACGGCATAGAAAGCGTTATCATCAATCCCGCAGGCATCGCTCTCACTCGCCGAACAGAGTTCATATTCAGCCATACGCGATGGCTGGTAGGTAGCGATATAAATATCAATGCATTTGGTTTTGCTCAGGGCTTCAAAAATGGCGGAACGCTTGGACTGGCTGTAATGGCATTTGATCTTGGACAGTTTGAGCGGACTACGATTGACAATCCCGACGGTGGTATTGGCTACTTCTCCCCCACCATGCTGAATATCTCTATATCGTATGCCAAAGTATTTGCTGATGATAGGATATTCGTTGGAGCTACGACCAAACTTATCCACGAGTCCATCCCCGATGCGGCAGCCAATGGAGTAGCCTTTGATGCAGGTGTCCAATACCGCGATAAGCAAGGCAATCTCAAGTTAGGAGTAGCACTTCGGAATATTGGTCCTCAGATGCGCTACAGAGGAGAGGGTCTCACCGCTCGAGCCAACCTCGGCGGCGCAGGCAGTGCATTCACGAGTCTGGTCAGCACGCCGCCCGCTTCATTCGAGATACCTTCGGTGCTTTTGATTGGCGCTGCATACCGTATCGGAATCGGTGGTGAAGCTGAGTTGAAAGCCCGAGAGTCTGCCGCCGGAGGCACTGGTGGGGATAGAGACTACCTCTTTTCAATCATCCCCATGCTCGGCTTCTACGCAAACTCATTCCAAAATAACCAGCTCGGTGGAGGCATAGAGCTCCGCTACAAAAATTACTTCATGATACGCGGGGCATATATGTGGGAGCCTGATATTACCAGTAAGGAAACCACACAGAACGCCTTCATGGGGATTAACTTTGGAGCTACGGTAGAGCTGCCTTTCCGCACAGGGGAGAACCGATATTCCACATTCGGGATTGACTATAGCTACCGTCCGACTTACTTCTTCAATGGCACACATAGCATTGGCGCCCGTCTATATTTATGAGTAGAGTACTGACAAAAGAGGCTTTTGAACGCTTAAAGGAGGAATTGCACGAGCTAAAAACAACCAAGCGCGCCCAAGTCGCAGCCGCCATAGCCGAGGCCCGAGAAAAAGGAGACCTAAGTGAAAATGCCGAATATGCCGCTGCAAAAGAAGAACAGAGGCTTTTAGAGGCGAGAATCGCTGAATTAGAGGCTATGCTGGCACAGAGTCAAATCGTAGACCTCTCTCATACCGACCACTCCAAAATCAGCCTTTTAGCCACAGTCCGCATCCTCAATCTTTCTACCAATCAGGAGGCTATCTACACGCTGGTATCAGCCGTGGATGCAAATGTACGCTCCGGTAAGATATCGGTGGAATCTCCTATCGGGAAAGCCCTCCTGGGCCGAAGCGTGGGAGAAGAGGTCATCGTTCAAGTACCAGCCGGTCAAATGCGCCTCAAAATCCTTGAAATACGCTACGAATAATGCCAACTATTTTCACTCAAATTGCAGAAGGCAAACTTCCCGCCTATCGGGTCGCCGAAACAGATGACTATCTCGCTTTTCTGGATATACGCCCCCTCACTCGCGGGCACACACTCGTCATTCCTAAGCGGGAAGTAGATTACCTCTTAGACCTGGAAGAGCCACTTTATGTAGGCTTGTGGCTATTTGCCAAGGAAGTCGCTCGGGCTATTCACATGGCTATTCCCTGTGAAAGGGTGGCTTTTGCGGTAGTTGGATTAGAAGTACCCCATGCGCATATTCACCTGGTTCCCATTCGTTCTATATCTGACCTCAACTTCCAAAATCCTCGGATAGAGCTCTCCCCTCAGGAGTTTCAGGCTACCGCAGAAGCGATTCAAGCAAAGCTGCGGGAATTGCACCCACAAAAAACCTCCTCATAGGGGCTCCAAGCGCTCGAAGCCACGGACTCGCCTCAGCCAAGGGAATCAGTCGGTTATCTTTTTGGAAAATGTAAATATCCTCTCCCTGAGCGGGAAGATAAGCTAAGTTTTCTGCCCAGCCTTCTATCCAAAACCACTCTTTCCATGGGTGCGCTTGTGGGGGGAGCTTTTCTATCCACTCCTGATACATCTCAGTGGCTTGAGAGGGCTCCCCCAGAAACCTAACCTTGTAGGGTACACGCCAAAGAAGGGCACGACTGAGCGCCCTCACAGGTGGATGGATGGAGTCTACCCCTTCGTGAATCCAGCTCCAAACGATACTTTCATCCAGCCTGAGAAAAATATCCAACACTGCGTCAGACAGCCCCGAGCGTAATCGCCGAACAGCCTCAGGCAAACAATCAAAAGCATCCAATACCGCCCACCACCGCTGCAGAAGCCGCTCCGCCCCCAAGACCCCTTTGTGAAGATAAACCTGCCAGTACATAAACCGTCGCGTAACGATGAACTTCTCCACGGAATTGAGCCCCTTCTCCTCTATGACCAAGCGATTGTCCGCTACCGCCATGGTATGAATCAACCGTTCCGTACCGATAAGTCCCTCCTGCACTCCCGTGAAGAAACTGTCTCTGACCAAATAATCCAGCCTATCTACATCTAACTGACTGATCAGCAGCTCAGAAAGAAAAGGAAACTCATGAGAGCCCCGCCACAGTGCGCGAACCTCAGCTAACTCTCCCACTTCCTTCTCCAACAACGCTAAAACCTCCTCTCCTAACTGCTCATGCGATAAAGGCACAATCAAACCCTCCAAGCTGTGGGAAAAAGGACCATGCCCAATATCATGCAATAGTGCCCCGAGAAGCACAGACTCCCATGTATCGGCAGAAATCTGGACACCTTTCCTGGTCAGGATGGTAAGAGCCTCATCCGCCAAATGCATCACCCCTAAGGCATGCGCAAAACGCGTATGAACCGCCCCGGGATAAACAAAGTATGCCAAGCCAAGCTGGGAGAGGCGTCGCAACCGCTGCACAATAGGACTACTTAAGGCACGGAGTACCCGCCCCTCTGGTATCCGAATAAACCCATGGACAGGGTCGTTGATGATTTTAGCGGTGGGCAGCACGCCCAGAAGGTACAAACTATCTTTGCTTCATGCAGATGGAAAATCCTACCTCAGATCAGATACAAGCCTGGTGTGCCGCATGTCGCCACTCTACCCTCTCAGGGGAAGATTTTTCTCGGCACATACGCCTCTATGAGCAGATATTCGGGAAAGAGCCCATACCTCCATTCTTTCCTCTGTGGTATCCTCAGTACATGGGAAATGTCCAACAAACCAACCTATACCAGACTATTCAGCTATGGCGGGAAAAGCTTGTCAAAAATACAAGCGTCGCGCCCAGCGGCGACCTGCCAGAAGAGCTTTATGCAGCTTTTCATCGGTGGAGCGTAGAACATCGGGCAGATTTCTGGCGATATGTGATATTTGACCGCCTGAACATCCCTTTTCAGCACCCCCCCGAGACCATCTTGAGTTTCCCTAAAGGAAACATTGAGCAGCCGAAGTGGCTAGATGGAGCCGCATGGAATGTCATAGAAGTGCTTCTGAGACAGCCCCCTGAGCATACCGCTCTAATCTACGAGCGAGAAAATGGAGAAAGTCAAAAATGGAACTACGGGGACCTCATCACATATATAAAGCGCACTGCCGGCGCTCTATACGCACAAGGTCTCAGAGAAGGAGACCGAATAGCCCTATGCCTGCCTATGCGTCCAGAAGCGATCTTTTTATATCTCGGGGCATTATATGCTGGCATTTCGGTGGCGACAATTCCAGATAGTCTATCAGGTGAGGAAATCTCCGCTCGGCTTCGCATAGCCAAGCCTAAGCTGCTATTTATACAAGATGGGCTGCATCGAGAAGGAAAATTTATCCCGCTATACGAACGGCTACAAGCACACCCGCTCCCCCCTACCATCGTCCTCCCCGGTAAAGAAGCCATACAAACACGCCTGCGCAACAATGCATCCACATGGATGCAGTTCATTTCAGATAGTCAATCACTTTCCCAGCCCTACTATGGACCTTCCGATAAGGAAATAGGCGTTCTTTTCTCCTCAGGTACGACCGCCGAACCGAAGGCTATCCCCTGGACCCAGCTCACCGCTATCAAGGCCCTGGCAGACGCCTATTTTTATCATGACGTCCACCCTACCGACACTATCACATGGCATACCAATCTCGGCTGGATGATGGGGCCTTGGCTGCTTTTCGCAGGTTTCGGGCATGGAGCTACCATAGCATTGTATGAAGGCCCTCCGACAAGCCCCAGCTATTGCAAGTTTATAGAACGGCAAAGCATCACCATTTTAGGCGTTGTTCCCTCTCTCGTGAGACGCTGGATAGAGACTGACGCATGGAAAGAAGCCGACTGGTCACAGATTAGGTTATTTAGCTCTACTGGAGAGGCTTCCAATCCATGGCACATGTGGCGCCTCATGGCAAAAGCAAACTATAAACCCATCATAGAATACTGCGGCGGCACCGAAATCGGCGGAGGATACATTACCAGCACCCTTATCCATCCAAATGCACCGAGCCAGTTTTGTGTTCCTGCTTTGGGGATAGACTTTATCCTTTTGAATGAAATGAACCAGCCAGACACCGAAGGTGAGCTTTTTCTCCTCCCCCCTTCCATAGGCTTGTCTCAAACCCTCCTGAATGCCGACCATCACAAAGTCTATTACCAAGACACCCCACCTATTCAAGAAGGGTGGAAAGGGGCTTCTGATGCGCCTATATCGCTCACTTACGAAGGCGTGCGCATGCATTTACGCAGACATGGAGACTACATGCGACGGTTACCCTCAGGACGATGGAGCTCCGGAGGGCGCGCCGATGATGCGATGAATCTCGGAGGCATAAAGGTATCCGCTGCAGAAATTGAGCGGGTGGTAGCACAAGTTCCTGGCGTTGGCGAGGCCGCCGCCATCGCCGTACCCCCGCCAGAAGGCGGACCAGAACGGCTTATTCTTTATATCGTCCAGGCGCAGGGCACCAGCCGAGAGCCCGAAGAATGGCAGACCCTCCTTTCCCAGCAGATTCGCGAAAAGCTCAGTCCCCTTTTTCATCTCCACGCTGTGGAAATCGTCTCTGAGCTCCCTCGCACCGCCTCTAACAAGGTAATGCGCAGACTTCTGCGCACACAGTACTTAGAAGCTATTCAGAAGGGCAAATAGCCAAAGTCAAGCAAAGCAGACTGCACAGGCTCAATTTCGTCAGGCAGAATCTGCGCGTCAAAGTATCCTTGACCGCGACCAGCTCTGATGCCCTCTACCAGTAGGCGATCTTCTCTGGACGCGAAATCTTACACTTGTAGTATGCAGCCTAAAATCCCTCAAAAAGCCCCATACGGAATAGAGCTACAACCAGGGACCTACTACTGGTGCGCCTGCGGACACAGCCAAAAGCAGCCATTCTGTGACGGTAGCCACAAAGGCACAGGCTTTACTCCGGTGAAGTTTACAATCCAAACGCCTAAAAAGGTCTGGATATGCGGCTGTAAGCACACCCAATCCACACCCTTTTGTGATGGTAGTCACCGCAGCCTTCCATAATCCACTGACTGAGCCAATCAAATTTTGGGCAATATTCGGCGCCTACTCTTCATAGAAATAACAGCTGTTGCGCGGGGCAGGCCAGCACCCTATCGAAGGGGCATACTTACCACCTCTACCTCTGGGAAGGTATCCCTTACACGCTGTAAATCTGTGTCTGTGAGAAAGGTCTGCATGGCGAGTCGGCTGAGACGACCGAGAGCCGAGAGTCTATCTCTATCTAACTTTTCGCCTACATCATCTAAAAGTAAAATGGGTTGTCCCCCTTTTGCCCGTAGGTGGGCAACTTCTGCCCACTTGAGCGCGATAAGGAGTGATTTTTTCTGTCCCTCGGACGCATAGCCACGAGCAGGACGCCCATCCAGCCTGAGGATAAAGTCTTCTAGATGAGGACCTATGAGAGTCCTACCCAATCTTTGTTCATCTTTACGCAGTCGCTGCCAAGCTGATAACCAAGCCTCACGCTCCATTTCTACGGAGAGCTTATAGTTCAGCTCTAAGGGCTCTCCCCCAAAGTGTGTATAAAACTCTGCGAGAATAGGCGAGAAATGTTCGCTGAGCTCTTGACGCATCTTCTGGATGCGAATGCCCTCAGAGATGAGAAGGGTTTCCCAAAGCTCCAGTTGAGCGGGCATCACATCGGCTCTGCTTAGCAGAGCATTTCGTTGATCTAAGGCGCGCTGGTACCGGCTAAGGGCCTCTAAGTAGGCAGGAGAAATTTGACATAGGAGCTTATCTGACCAGCGACGACGCTCGGCGGCACTACCTTCTATCCAGCTTATATCTGCTGGACGCAAAGACACCACTGGGAAGCGCCCTACCCATTGAGACAAAGGCTGAACCAGCTCTCCCTGCCAGTATAAGCGATTGCCCTTACCTTTCTCATAGAGCAGCTCCACGATACCCTCGGACACCCGAGCACGCAATCGGTAGGCAGAGCTGCCCCACCGCACCATCTCCTCATCTTTACCGAAGCCGCGCAGAATCGTGAGCTTTTGGATAGCTTCTAAAATGGAGGTCTTGCCAGAGGCATTTGGTCCGACCCAAGCAGTACCCCTCTCACCCAGTTCAAGGACTATGTGAGCATAACACCTAAAATTTGACAGCTCAATTGCCCGAAGCACCAGTGTATCTTTGCTTCATGGCAAAAGTAAAAGCTCCGGAGGTGCAGCCCTACACGCGAGAGCAACTTCTTTTCTGGTATCGGCAAATGTTAGCGGTGCGGCGCATGGAAGAAAAAGCCGCCCAGCTCTATACCCAACAGAAAATTCGCGGCTTCCTCCATCTATATATCGGACAGGAAGCCACCGGCATGGGCATAGAGGCAGCTATCCGTCCAGAGGACTATGTCATCACAGGATACCGAGAACATGGAAATGCCTACTTCCGAGGTATCTCCATGCGCGCAATCATGGCAGAACTGATGGCCAAAGAAACGGGCTGCTCCCGTGGCAAGGGTGGGTCTATGCACATGTTTTCCAAAGAACGACGATTTCTGGGAGGCCACGGAATTGTGGGAGCTCAAATAGGGATTGGCACAGGTGTGGCTTTTGCTATCAAGTATCGTGGAGAAGACTTGATTAGCGTGACGATGTTTGGAGACGGAGCCGCTCGCCAAGGCATGCTTCATGAGAGCTTCAATATGGCTATGCTATGGACACTGCCCGTTTTGTACATATGCGAAAATAATCAGTATGCTATGGGCACTGCAGTCACTCGTAGCTCTAATGTAACAGAAATCTATCGCCTCGCTTGCGCATACGACATGCCCTCTCAGAGAGTAGATGGCATGAGTATATTTTCCGTATATGAAGCGGTGCGTCATGCCGCTGAACATATTCGTTCAGGAAAAGGGCCATACTTCCTGGAAATAATGACCTACAGATACCGTGGGCACTCCATGTCAGACCCTGCCAAGTATCGTACTCGCGAAGAAGTAGAAGCGTACAAGGAAAAAGACCCCATAGCCCATTTGCAAAACTATTTATACGAACATCAGCTTGCCACAGAAGCCGACATAGACCGCATAGAAGAAGAGGTCGCTGCGGAGGTAGCCGATGCTGTGGCTTTCGCAGAAGCGAGTCCTTTCCCTGCCGCAGAGCAGTTGTATGAAGATGTCTATGTGCAGCCAGATTATCCTTTCCTCAGAGAATGGTGAAGGTCGGTGCCGCTACTCATCCTGGACGGGTCCGTACCACGAATGAAGACTTCATTTATCACGGACCCACTCCTATCGGGTACGTAGGCATTGTATGCGACGGGATGGGGGGGCATGAAGCTGGCGAAGTCGCCGCCCGTATCGCAGCCGAAGCTGCCTATAAGTTCCTATGTGAAGCGCAGCCTACCCGCGACATGGAAGGGCTATTGCGAGATGCCGTACTCTCCGCCAACCAGCAAATACTTCTGAGGGTACAAGCTCACCCCCAAAGCAAAGCCCCTGGTTCTACAATCGTAATAGCTCTCATAGACGAGACCCACATCACATTCGCCCATGTGGGCGATAGCCGGCTGTATATGTATCACAAAGGCGAACTCACACCTCTGACGCAAGATGACTCCTTGGTGCAGCAGATGTTCTCCTCAGGACTCATCACCGCCGAACAGGCAATCAACCATCCGCAGAAAAATGTCCTTACTCAAAGTTTAGGACAACATCCCGCCCCGACCCCCCATACAAAACGACTCCCAATAAAAAAGGGAGCTATCTACCTGCTATGCAGTGACGGTCTCTCCAACTCCCTCTCAAAGGAGGAGCTCACTACTGCTCTGGCTCGTGCCGCCGATACACCGCTGGAAGAGATAGCCAACCTACTCATTCAGCAAGCTAACGCCAACGGAGGGTACGACAATATCTCTGTGGTGCTCCTGCAGCCCCCTCATAAAACCGCTACCTTTGTAGGTCGTATGAACCTCAAGCTCCCCCCTACGAAGTACCTCATCGGTGGTGGCATAGCTATTATCGTCGTAATTCTCGCCGTGATCCTTTTTACCAGAGGGCGCCGCACCCCGCAGACCACAGAGTCCGGAGAAATCGTTATCACAGACGACACGACCCCAAGTCCCCAGAACGACAGCACCGCCAGCCTCACAGACTCGGAACTCCCTCCCTCCACCCCCGCAGAAGAAATATCCCCTTCTACCCCTCCACCTACTTCTAACCTACCAAACAATCCTCCGTCAGAACTGCCTAAAACCTCCAAATCTACTCCTACTACAAAGAAGCCCACAAAAACTTCAAAAGAAAATTCTGAATCCTCTTCATCCAATGGAGCAGTCATTGAATACACCATCCAGAAAGGCGATAATCTGCTAAAAATAGCAGAGGCATTCGGCGTTTCGAGAAATGAAATCAGAAAGATAAACGGGCTGAAGGACGATAACATCAAGGTAGGTAAGAAACTCAAGATTCCAGTCAAGGCCGTACAAACTCATGTGGTTGGGGAAAAAGAGACTCTCTCTGGCATAGCGAGGAAATATGGTACTCGGGTAGAAGCTATAAAGCGAGCCAACGGCTTAGAAGATGAAAAAATCCGAGAAAAGCAGAAGCTAATTATCCCAATTCTGAAAAAATGAGCACGCTGATTGGCAAAAAGCTGCTCAACTATAAAGTAGAAAAGCTCCTCGGTCAAGGAGGAATGGGTGAGGTGTACCTCGGGGTACATACCGAAATAGGGCGTAAGGTCGCTATCAAAATGATCAGCCCACATTTGGCTCGCGACCCACGCATCCAAGAGCGCTTCAAACGAGAAGCCCTCATCATGGCTAAGCTCAATCACCCCAACATAGTCCAGTTATACGACTACTGGGCTCGTCCTGATGAAGGTCTCTTTCTGATCATGGAGTATGTGGAGGGGATATCATTGGACCGCTATATTCATCGGGTACAGTGCGGACCGCTTCCCCCCAAACAGGCGATAGACATTTTCCTTCAAGTTCTGGATGCGTTTGAATACGCACATAAAAATGGAGTCATTCACCGAGATATCAAGCCCAGTAATATCCTCCTACGCACAGATAATGTAGTCAAAGTATTAGATTTCGGCATAGCTCGGATTATTAGCACAGAGACTAACGACCCAGCTGAATCTCCCTCCCTGACAAAAACTGGCACCACCTTAGGCACTGTATCCTACATGAGCCCAGAACAGCTCCGCTCCAAAAGCGCTGGCGATATAGACCACCGTTCAGATATCTACTCGTTGGGTGTAGTGTTATTTGAAATGCTAACTGGACGAGAACTGTATGACCGCTCTCAACTGTCAGAATTTGAGATATTGGTGAAAATAGCCACTGAACCCCCTCCCCCGCTATCCGAGCTAAACCCCAAAATCGCCCCTGATTTTGAACCCATCCTCAAAAAAGCTCTCGCAAAGAACCGAGAAGATCGCTACCAATCTTGTCAAGAGTTCGCCGCAGCTCTCTTACCGCTTATACCCAAGTATGACAAACCAGATAGCCCACCCCCTGTGCGCAATCCCGCTCTGACCAAAACACAAGTTTCTAATGTCCCCCCTACCCCTTCTCCTAAGATAGAGCCATCTAAAAAAGAAGAGCTGAAAAAGCCCTCCAGCCAGGCTGTTTCTGGAAAGCAGCGGCGAGTGATCATGATAAGCGGAATAGCCGCATTACTCATCATAGCAGCCGTGCTGTGGTGGCAGATGAACTACTCAGCCGCCCGAAATAAAGCCTTAGCCATAGCCGATTCTTTTTCCGTAGCGCTCAATCGCCATGATGAAAAGCTGCTCGCCAGTCTATTCGCTGATACTTTATCTCCCTTCTATTCGGAAGAAAAAGTTCCTAAGACCCAAGCGCTGCAAAAGTACTTCGCGAGTTTCTGGAAAAGCATCCAAAAAGACTCTGTCTCTTGGATGACCCCCCCAGAATATAAGCGAGAAGGCGGCACGACCATTGTAGAAGGCACTCTTTACCAACATTACACACCGAAACCCCAAATAGTTACGCAGGTAGAACAGGCACCAGCAGGTCGACAAGCTTGGCGAAGAGCTATTACACCTCGCAGAACCATAACCCGAGAAGTGCCCTTGCCTCCGATATGCAAAATCAAAAGGCTGAAGATATTCATTTCCGATGAAAAAATCAGGGGCATTCAGCTTTTAGACACTCGGGATTGTCCTTGAAAACCCGACTCGTACTGATAGAGTCGCAGATATTTATATCTAACATAGAAAAGCGTACCTTTGCGATACCATGGCAAAATCGGATGAGCAAAGCAAACTACCCACGGGAAAGGTGGCGCGCGCCTCGCATTTTTTGAAAGGTGGATTACGCGTCGGTGCAAATGTAGTTAAACATCAAGCTAAAAAGCTCCTCGGCAAGGAAGTGTCTCGTGACGACTTAGACCGAGAAAACGCCGAGGACCTTTTGAAGACATTTACACAGCTGCGCGGCTCAGCTTTGAAAGTTGCTCAGACTATATCGTTAGACACGATAAACTTTTCAAAATCTTTCGTGGAGGTAATGCAAAATGCCCAATACAGTGTACCTCCTATGAGTGGGCCCATGGTAGTGCAAGTATTCAAACGGAGTATTGGACAGCCTCCCGAAAAGGTTTTTGACAAGTTCAACATTCATGCCATCCGAGCAGCCTCTCTCGGTCAAGTCCATGAAGCGTGGAAAGACGGTAAAAAACTCGCCGTCAAAATTCAATACCCCGGCGTCGCAGAATCTATCCAGTCCGACATGAAGATTTTTCGGACATTCGCCCCCCGGATAACTCGCATTCCCCTGGAAGAGTTGGAGCCTTACATTCAAGAGATGGAAGAGAAGTTTCTGGAGGAGGCGGATTACCGTAAGGAGCTGCAAAACTCTCTCGCTTTCAAGGAGCTGTGCAAAAACTTCCCTAACTTGCGGTTTCCAGAGTACTATCCCGAGCTATGTGGAGATAAAGTGCTGACCATGGAGTGGCTAGAGGGGCTCCACTTGCGAGAGTACCTCGCCACGAATCCCCCCTACGAAGAGAAACAGCATTTTGGACAAATCATCTGGGACTTTTACAGCTTCCAGATTCATGCGCTGCGCCAGGTAAATGCCGACCCTCATCCGGGAAACTTTCTCTTTCGCAAGGACGGCACGCTGGGAGTAATAGACTTTGGATGCACAAAACTCATACCGGAGGAGCTGTATAAAGCTTATTTTTCTCTGGGTGACCCTAAAATCTACGAACCCAAAAACCGCAAAAAGTTAGACGCCACATTTGAGAAACTGGCTCTATACAGGGAGGATGATACACCCGAAGAGCGAGAATATGTGCGTGACCTTTTTAGCCGCTTCGCTCAAATACTGGCCACCCCTTATAGATTAGGAAAGATGGACTTCCGTCAAACAGATTTCTTTGAAGCCCTCAATAGCGTCGGAGAGGAAATAGCCCGAACCCGTGAACTGAGAGGGCTGAAAGACTTTTTATTTCTCAACCGAACTTTCCTCGGACTCTTTAATCTATTTCATCAGCTTGGGGTAGAGTTAGACACGCGCTGCGAATATCTCCCCTATTACGACTATAGCCATTTATCAGCATCCCCATCCTAATCTCTTTCTGTAAAGTCTAACGATACCCCGAAAGTCTCCCGCAGGCGACTCGCCGACCATAGCGCTACGCCGTACAATATAAGCCCTGTAAATAAAGCGCTACCCCGGAGTGACAGATAGCCCTGAAATCCCTCCCACAGAAAAGTAGAGAGCACCAGAGAGCCCCTAATCCAGTTGGGCACGCTGGTAGCTACAGTAGCCCGAAGGTTAGTGCCGAACTGCTCTGCCGAGCTGGTGATGAGCACCGCCCAGTATCCAGAAAACATACCGAGTAAAAGAGCCAACCCATACACCATTTCCACCGAAGAAAACGTCATCAAATTATAAACCACAGAGAGTAATAGGCTGACACTTAGCCACAAAAGCACAGGCTTTTTACGACTGCGTGTGACTTGACTGAGTATGCCGGCGAGTAGATCACCTATTGACAAGCCGATATAAGCATACATGACCGCTCGCCCTGCACGCACAGGCAGGCCGGCTTCCTTGAAAAGATCAGGCGCAAAAGTGATAAGTATCCCTATCACATACCATATAGGAACTCCGGCTAAGACTGCATATACATACCGAGCCAACCGTTCTCTCCGGCGAAAAATCTGGAAAAAATCCCCCATAGGCACCTCTCCGTGCTGACGCAGCGACTCAAACAGTCCTGACTCTCCAACGCCTATGCGTAAAAGCAGCAACAAAAGCCCCATTCCTCCTCCGATAAAGTAAGCATACCGCCAAGGAAATAAGTCTCCAACTAAGCTGGCTACAACTGCTCCCAAAATACCCAGCGTAGCTATCAAGGTGGTTCCCCACCCTCTCAAATGCGGCGGCATGATCTCAGCCACAAGCGTGACCCCAGCTCCCAACTCTCCTGCTAACCCAATCCCAGCTATAAACCGCCATATCGCATACCCATAGACGCTCTCTACGAGACCGTTGAAGATATTTGCAAGCGAGTAGGTCAAAATTGACCCAAATAAGATAGAGAGCCTCCCTCTTTTATCGGCTAAAACGCCCCATATCAGCCCACCTATGAGCATGCCTATCATCTGGAGATTGATGAGGAGCACACCATACCTCAGTTTTTCTGCCCCTGCATACCCTAAATCAGTCAAGCTGGCTTCTCTCACCACAGAAAATAATATCAGGTCGTAAATATCCACGAAGTACCCCAAAGTAGCTACGATGACCGCCAACCAAACCTTACGTGTCATGCAGCGGCGAAGTTAGGAGTATTTAAAGGTCGGAGTCGCTTGGACTGCCTTTATTCTGCAAAAGCCTTCGGGAGAAGGGGACTACTCTGCACTCTCCGCTTTCTTCGTGCTCAGAGCCCCAAAGCTCCAGTTCATCCCAATGAAGACCTGCCGGGGCGGTAGGTAGCGTGCCGGATCAGTAGGAGGCAAACCTGTATCTAAGGGGTTTGGATATTTAGGGTCTCGCCAACCATTAGGCACATCGTCAGGATACTCGTAAGCGCGTCCAGTAACGGGATTTATGATGGCGGCATTTTTCCAGCTGAAAATATTCCGCCCTTCTATAAAGACTGATAATCGCCCCCGCAGAAAGTTCCGCGTGATGCGCATATCTACCCATCGCCATGGACTACCGATGGCAGTATTCGGAGGACCATCTACCCGCTCATACACTGGACGCCCGGAAAAATCATCCCGACCTGCAAGCTGTACGGGTGTATACCGAAGACCGGATTTCCATGTCATTGATATGAATACGGTCCATTCTCTAAGCCAAGAAGAATTCCAGGCTCCGGGGGACTTAAGAATGCTCCACAGCTTGATATCCCAAGGACGGTCCCATGCAAGGAAAAACTCCTGCGTCGCATCGTTTCTTCCACTCTGCCGAATCTGTAAAAGAGACTCTAACGCCGAGTTTGATTTGCCAGTAGCGACCTGATAGGTTACAGACCCTGCCAATCGCAGCCAGTCGCCTAATTGGCGTTGAAGAAAAATATCCACACCTCGCACTCGAGCATAGTCTAAGTTGGCTGCGAAGACCCGCTCAGTAAAGCGCCCTGTCTGGTCCCGAATAGTGATAATACGATTGACGATAAAGTCAAATTTATCGTTGTAGAAAGCGCTTGCCTGCAGGGCCCAGCCTCTACCGAGATTGGATTTTAGACCAATCTCATAGCCTACATTTACCTCGGGATTGAGATTGGGATTACCCAAGAAAGCAAGAAAAGAGCGATCCTGATAAACGGGGTCCAATCCAGCATATACGAAACGCGGGTGCGGCAGCCGCGTGGAATGGGCGTAGTTGAAGAATAGCACATGATTATCCGTAACCGGAAAGGATACTCGCAACCTCGGGAGGAGCCGAGCTTTGAATCTACGACCTAAAATCAATGCTGTCTGCTTTTTGTAAGCCTGTCGGACAGCATCAACGATAGGCGCCCGAGGGTCTTCCACAGCTACATCCACGAAAGCCCCAGGTGCCCAGTATGTGAAGCGGGCACCTAAGCTCGCCACTATGCCTTTGTACCGAATCCTATCCTCAAAAAAGATGCCCCCCGTGGCAGGCTTGACTCTCCAAATGTCGTTACTCACCCCAATCCTATTAGCAGCATACACCTGCCCATCATCTAACCGAATAGGAGCACCTACCCATGGACGACTTACATCTATCCACTGATAATGCTGCTCTCGGTGCTCCAACCCAAATATCCAGAAATGCGATGTACTCTTGGGTTGAAAAGTGAGCTTGAGCTTGAAGGTGTATTCCTCAGCGAAATGATCATGCCAGAGAGTCGCTATACCTCCGTTATTGAAAAGTCCAGGTCCCGGATTCACATAGATGATGCTGTCGTTGGGATTGAAAACTGTGACGGGGTCAGTAACGATAGAAGCGGGGTCATAAATCTGCCTTATCACCGAGTCTCGGAATGGACGCCCATTCGCATCCGCCCGAAGGTTGACAAAAAGCCGACTTAGCGTCAGCTCCCCAGTCCATACCCGAGACAAGATACGATTGAGTTTCAGAATAGTGAGGTTAGACCGATGGGTATAAGTGTTAGCGTTATCCGGCTGAAGCATGAAAGCGTACTGAAAACCTGGGACCATAACCTGGTCGCTACCGATGATTTGAAGGGAGCGCGTGTTCTGATTGATACCGAGGCTTTGTTGTACAGAAAGGGAAAGGCGCGTCCGAGGGTCTATACGATAGGCGAGTTTCACGGTGCTGGACCATTTATTATCTTGCCGAGGCGCAAAAAACTCACTTTTTGTCGGGCCACCTAAAAGACGACTGATTGAGGGGAAAATAACATCTCGTCCTTCGGCTTCTTCTATGAGGCTACTCCTGAGCTGCCGAGCTTGTACTCCGAAGTACTCATCCGTCAGGCGCAAGTCAAAGCTCCCGAAGAAGGTCAAACGCGGCTTTCCTGTGGAGTCTCTCCATAGAGGCCCGCCAGCACCGAGATTGAAAATATCCGTATTCCAGCCCCATTGAGATATAGCCCCCCCGAGCTGATCTTTCATATATCTGCCATAGAAACGCCAGCGCTCCCCTCCTTCTTTCAGACGAACTGCTACCACCCCCGAAGTACCATCTCCGTACTCAGCATCTACCCCTCCAGTGATGACTTCCAGCTCCTCTATGGCGACCTGAGAAACTTCTACTCCAAAGCCCGTACCAGCGAGGGGGTCCTGTGCATTTACTCCATCAACGACATATTGGGTCTCATACACGCGTCCTCCCCGAATCTGTAGCCCATCCAAAGTCTGGGCCACGCCAGGCATGAGAGTAGCCATAGTTTGAACATCCACAGCCGTCGTCTGAGTAATCTCATCTCCGCTAATTTTCAAGTCCGACTTACCAGACTCTAAATTTACCAGTGGTTTGTCCCCCACGATTTCTACCGTCTGCAAGGTGGTACCAGTAGGCGTGAGCGAAAGATTGAGCTGAAGGGTCTGATCCGCCTTGACGATAATGCCCGTAAGCTGCAGCTCATTATACCCGACATATGACACCCGCAAGGTGTAAGTACCGGGCACAACTTCGGTAATGATGAATCGCCCGTTTTCATCCGTATAGGCGCCCTTGTAAGTACCAACGAGCGCAACAGAAGCTCCAATGAGAGGTTCTTTTGTACTCTTATCTGCTACGACTCCCGCTATCGTGGCTTTCTGGGCCCACAGACCTGTCAGTATGATGAATAAGACAAGCCTTCTCATGGCTGCAAAGCGTTTTGGAGAGCTGTAAGAAACGCAATCCTATCTCCTCCTAACTGATGGACAGGCAGGATACATAAAATCTGACGGAACTTGCCCCCGCCTATGGGGAAGCCAACCGCCGCCGCACGACTAAGCGAACTCGGCCAAGGCTGCCCATTCCCTTGAAAAAGGTTAGGCATCTCGTAGATAATCGTTGCAGTACCTTTCGGATAAGGTGGATTGATGCTACTCATGAAAAATGGCAGCCCGTTAGTAAGGTTAGGAAACCCCGTCTGAGTAGAGCTAACGCTACTACCAGAAGCTAAAAGCCCGTTTTGTTGGACCTTAGATATGCTATCAGCCGGGGACCAGCGGAATATCGGCGAGCTTTCTCCTAAATCGTGCCGCAAAGGTAGATTGACAAATAATCGCCCCCCTCCGCTGAGGTACTGCTCTATTAGCGTTTCCGAGACCTCAAACTCTTCGGTACTGGGTTGACTACCTATCCAGTAGACGCGCGGATAAGCCCGAAGGATGTGCAGCCACGTGGGAAGCCTCAAAGGAGGACGCTGAGTAGCTCTACGAAGGTTCCAGTAATCATAGCCTCCCCACGCCTGGCGAAACAATCCGTCCATAGTATCTATCGCAGTATTATCCGTCCAGCTGTCCATGACGAGCCAATCGGAATTTTTACGCCGTAGAAAGATTGTATTCGTACTGTCTATTTCTGAGAAAAGCCCCCCTTGATCCTTAGCTCGGACATACAACCGTAAGGTATCATCCAGGGGAAGGGCAGTAGGTATCGTGAAAGCAGGGTTGAGCGAACTACCTACATATACCAAAGTGGGCGAAAGCGCCGAAGGATTTTGCGGAACTAAGGTTAGGAGTGTATGTCTCGGGGAAAACGGCGTCCAACTGCCCGCCGAGCCGATACGAATATATACGCTGTCCACGCTCTCCCGCCCATCCGGGTCGTCTATAACTATAGACAGAGTAATCGCTATTAGAGCGGTATCGGGCGGCGCAATACTGGCGTCTATTCTACAGGTAGGCGGTGAGTTCCTGAGAGGAACGCGAAGACGAGCTGGGGGCTCCGTCCGTAATCCGTCATTGTCCACGGCTCGCAGCTCAAATATCACATCCTTATACTGTGTCCCTGGCTCAAATGATACCACAAAAGTGCTTTCCTGAGCCGTGGTGAAGCTCCATGGCCCGCCATTTATACGGAGTTCGTATCCAACAACATAGCCATCAGGATCATCGCCTGACCAACTCAAACTAAACCGAGACGGTAGCCTATCCTCCTGCTCTAATCCAATAGAGTCTAAAAAGAAACGAGCCAGAGGCGCTTGGCGTGGAATCGGATTATCCTTCTTACGACAAGCAAAGGGGAAAGCTACCAACCAGAGCCACCAAAGTCGCTTCATCCATGTCAAAAATACCCTTCCAGTGCTAAGCTACGGTAAAGGCATCGGGTACGATTTTTGTCCCTACTTTTGAGAATATGCGCACAATATGGCTAACCTGCATCTTGAGCAGCATTTTCGCCCAGGGTGCTGTTGGAGATGTTGTGATAATCTCCGAAAGTGGCGAACCTTTTCGCTTATACCTAAATGGGGAATGGTTATCCGAAGCGCCCGTCACGCGAGTAGAAGCCCATGACGTACCAGAAGGTGCCCAGCGCGCCACCATTTACATTTATCCCAGCGAAGGACGAGTAGTACAGTTCCGAACCACACTACATGTAGAGCAGGGCATGATAGAGTACTACGCCATTCGCAAACGAAGAAATCAATACAGAGTCGCTTTATACAATCGTGTGCCCAAGGAAAACGTTATCCCCCCTACCCTTCCCCCTTCAACCCCTTCTACACCCACTCCCCCCCCTCCTTCCGCGCAAACCCCTCCCACAGGCGGACAGACCCAAAGTCAAAATACTACTATCATATTCAATCCCACCATCCAGGTGCAAACAGGCGGCGGAACGCAGGTGAATGCCCCTGCTGGTAGCTCTCTCCCCCCCTCTCCTGCACCTACTCCGCATAGCGGAGGAAGCGCTTATACTGGTCCATGTAACTGCACTGTCCCGATGAGCCGAGAAAGTTTCCTTCAAGCTTTGCGCACCTTGCGTCAGGAGCCATTTGACCAGACGCGTTTAGAACTGGCTAAAAGCATAGCCCGCCAAAACTGCCTACTCTCTCAGGATATACGGGAGATGGTACAAACATTAGACTTTGAGGATAATCGGCTTGAACTGGCTAAATATGCTTACGATTTCACGCACGACTTATCAAACTACTTCATGGTGAATGAAGCATTTCAGTTTTCCAGTAGTAGGGAGGCGCTCTCTCGTTATATTCAGTCGCGTCCAGCTCGTCAGCATTGTCAGCCAGGGGCTTTTCCTGTCAGTCCCATCGGCACTCCGGGCGCGCCACCTATTCACCGGCCATGCACGCCGTGTATGAGCGCGACAGACTTCTCCCAAGCCGTAACGACGCTCAATAGAGCAGGCGGAGACCTAAATCGTCTCAGCATCGCAAAACAGATTGCCGCCACGAACTGCCTCACTTCAGCGCAAGTGCGAGATATTTGCCAGCTCTTTGGCTCGGAAATCACGCGACTTGACTTTGCTAAGCATGCCTACCTTCGTACCTGCGACCCGCAGAACTACTTTGTCGTCAATCAAGCATTTAGCTCTGGCACAAGCCAGCAAGAACTCTCCCAGTATATTCAAAGTCTGAGCGGAAGGTAAGCCTCAAACTACCTACGACGGCGTAAATACCTTTACCAACCCTCTTCGTCTCCTTGAGAAGCGCCACGGCGCCTCCAGAAGTTTTCACGCACCTTGGCTTGTTGGTATCTTATCTGTATTCCAAAAAGCCTAAATGGAATCCCCGTCTCATTTTCTTGAATGAATCCTACCCCCCTCAACTGCGTGTGCAAGCGTAGGTATTGATAGAAAGGATTATAGACTATGGCTCCGAGAGACCAGCGTCCGCCACGAAAGTTTTTTCTAACTCCCAACTCTTGAAACATGAAAACAGGACGAGTCCCTTGAAGAGTGACACGGGCTGAGTTATAGTTGCCTGAAAGTTCAGCAATCCATGTAGGAGCAGGGCGCCACTGAATGGAACCGCGTAAAGAGTACTGCCAGCCTTGATTGCGGAGGCTAAGTTCATCTAGATTGGCTCGTATATCTACACGCTCTACTTCTACGCTACCCTGAATAGAGAGTTTATCCGAGAAAAAACTCCGCCTAATAAAAGCATTCGCGCCCAAAAGACTGCGCTCACCAGCATTGACAAAAGTAGTATTCGTAATCCCCGACGCATCTACAAAAGTATATTCCTGGACCGCATCTCTGGTCTGACGAGCGTATAGGGTAATAAATGGGAAAAAGCCCAGTTCCAGAGAATGGGTAATCTCGGGACCGAGATTAGGCTCCCCATACTGGATATTGCGCGGGTCGGAAGCATCTACGAAGGGATTCAGCTCTTGAATCCATGGACGACGAATCCGCTGGCTGTAACTAATCTGGAGAGGGAAAAGCCCCTTGATGCTGTAGCTGAGTAGAAGGTTAGGGAAAAGATTATAGTAGGACTGATAGAATGGCAAAGTGCCACGCAGGAAAAGCGCCGTATTGTAGGTGTATTCATAGCGGACTCCACCTTTGATAAGCCAGCGAGCTTTGCTCCAACCTAAAGAAAGGTAAGCCGCAGGAATCCACTGTGTGTAAGTTAGCGTATCCTGCCTCTGCGGTAGGAGTTCAAAAATGCCTTCGGGACGATTATACCGCTCATAGGCAAAGCCGGTACCCAAACCGCGCATATTGAGACGCAAGCCAGTTTCCAGCTTCCATCGTTCAGCGAAGGGACGAGTGTAATCTGCCTGAAACTGCCCCTCCCATGAGGGACCAGAGTTTCTACTTCTTTCTCTCAGAAAAAAGGTATCCACCCCAGCAAGCTGGTCTAAGGTGTAACGCTGCTGACGCCGTCCGTAGCCTCCCTGGATAGATAGGAATACCTCTTCTCCTGGACGCTCAGCCGAGCGATAAGTGAAGTCTAAGTTAGCATTTCCACCGATATCTCTGGAAGGAAATCGGGCTTGGCGTAAATAGCTGATACCATCAAAAGCTCCCCCTGCCCAACTTACTGTTAGATCATTTGTGCGAAGGAAAGTCATATCGCGCAGATTTACTCCCCAGCTCCAGGTGTAGAGTGCATTTCGCGCATACTCCCCACCATAAAAGATATTCGTAGAGAAGCGCCTGGGCAAAAACTCCCCTTCCTGCTTCAGAATAACCGGTCCGAGGGAAGTTTCCTGCTCCCGATAAAATCGCGTATATCCTGTGCCCGCATATCGGTAGCGTCCCCCTACATTGATAGTATGAGACCAACGAGCCACTTTGGCTCCGATGGTAAGACTCCCATTGGCGAACTGATTAGATATACCCGCATTTCCTGAGATGGAGAGACCTTCCAGACGATTTCTTTTGAGAACGATATTCAAAATCACCGCCCCTTCGGCTTCATACCGAGCTGAAGGATTAGTGATCAGTTCAATCCGCTCTATTTGATCCGCAGGTACAGCTCGGAGAGCATCACTCGGACTATTGGCAAAAAGAAGTGAAGGTTTGCCATCCAAATAAATGCGTACAGCTCCACTGCCCCGAACTTCTATACGCCCCTCCATATCTACATTCACAGCTGGTAGCTTGCGAAGTACATCCAGAGCATCTCCCCCTTGGAGCGTAGGGTCTTTATCAGGAGAATAGACGATTTTCTCGGGCTGATATTCAATCGCTCCGCGCTCAGATTGAATCTCAACCGTCTGCAGCTCCACCCCGACCTCTGAAATATAAAGGGTACCTAAATTTCGGTCCGGTCTGAGAGGGGTGGTTTCTACTATCCTATCCGTCGGCTTGTATCCTAAGGGATGTATCCGCAGTCTATACTTGCCTATAGGGACATCTGAGAGGGTAAAGTTTCCTTTTTCATCCGAGAGAACGCCTGCGATAAGCCTATCGCCTCGGTATAGGCTGACGGATACATACGGCAAAGGTTCATGCGTAACGCTATCTCGGAGAGAGCCCCGGATCGTACCTCTAAGCGCAGCCTCAGAACGAGGGAATTCGCTAAAGTTTCGTCGGCCCTCCTCCCCTCTACCTTCTGGGCGAAAACCTCCGGGAGAGGGAGGCTGACTCCATGCAATCCCCACTGCCACTACCAAGATTCGCCACATCAGCATTTTTAGGTTTAGAGCGTCCTCAGCGCTACCAAGTTTAACAGTCAGTATACAATAAAAGATAGGCTAACTTTGCCCGCCATGACCGCACAACTCACCTACAAGATAGACCCTCAGCGTCCCGTGCTGTGGCTCATTTCTCCCGACGGAGAGGCCCAGTGGCATAAGATACTCAACGATTTCGGCATA
Source organism: Bacteroidia bacterium (assembly GCA_025057135.1). Classification (GTDB taxonomy): domain Bacteria; phylum Bacteroidota; class Bacteroidia; order SpSt-205; family SpSt-205; genus SpSt-205. Next base: position 31,101 of record JANWXY010000022.1, read on the forward strand.
AAGCCCAGTTACTTTCCTCTCTCAGATAGGCTAAGCTTTTTCGTAAATGGAGATTACCGATGGCTACAGATTCCCCTGCCTGAAAAAGGCATAGAGTACCTACGCCGAGGCACCTACTATGCTCTGCGAAAAGCCGAAGAAGTAGGATGGAGAGATGTGCAGATATACTGGGTAGCTTCCGCAGCGGAGCAGGGAGACAAAGACGCCTATCGGGCATTAGGGGAAATGGCTCACATGAGCCTGTATCGCTTCACTAAATACGCCACAGAGGTACCCGCTTCGGTGGAACGCATATCCATATATGCTCCAGACGAAACCGCAGGTAAAGCGGTACAGGAAGGTTTTATTATCGGCGAGTCGGTCAATATGACGCGCGACTGGGTGAATGAGCCGCCCAATGTCCTCACGGCAGAAGAGCTGGCCCGCCGAATCGCAGAAGTCGGACAACAAGTGGGTTTTTCAGTCACGATTTTGGACAAGGAGCAGATACAAGCACACAAAATGGGCGGGCTCCTCGCCGTCAATCAAGGAAGTCAGAATCCACCGACTTTCACGATTGCGGAATATCGCCCTGACAACCCCATCAATCAGCGTCCGATTGTCCTGGTGGGAAAAGGGTTGGTTTTTGATACAGGAGGGCTTAGTCTCAAGGACACGACAGACAGCATGGACTACATGAAGTGCGATATGGCAGGAGCAGCGGCAGTCATTGGAGCTCTGCGGGCAGCCGCTCTCCTTAGGTTACCCTTTCATATCGTAGCCCTCGTCCCAGCTACCGATAATCGCCCTGGGGAAAACGCCTACACGCCCAATGACATCATTTACATCTCCGATGGCACGCCCGTGGAAATCAGAAATACCGACGCCGAAGGAAGGCTAATTCTCGCAGATGCGCTCGTTTATGCTCGTCAGTACAATCCAGCATTCGTTCTGGACTTTGCCACCCTTACGGGAGCAGCGGCAATGGCAGTGGGGCGTCACGCTTCCGTCCTATTTACAAATTCCAATCAGCCCATCAGAGACGCCCTCATAGAGGCAGGATGGCATACCTATGAGCGACTGATAGAGCTACCCTTATGGGAGGATTATGGGTATATGATAAAAAGTGACATCGCCGCTATAAAAAACTCTGCTGGGCGAGAAGCAGGAGCCATTACCGCCGCAAAGTTTTTAGAATACTTCGTGCGATACCCATGGGCTCATATAGACATCGCCGGAACGGCTTATCTAAACAAGCCATTACCCCCAGAAAGGGGCTTCCCCCGAAGCTACCAAGTCAAATATGCTTCTGGGGTAGGTGTACGATTGACCTTGGCATTCCTCATGCGACATGGAGAACGGCTCTTCTCCTGAGATATTCCGAGTAGGATTCACCGTAGGAGAAGCTGGAGGAATAGGTCCGCAGCTCCTCCTGGCCTTCTTAGAAAACGAAGACTGGAAAGAGTCGGTGATCCCGATATTTTTCGGGCACAGGCGGGTCATAGAACGATGGCGGAGTCATCTCGGGCTGCGTTCCATGCGCTACCATATAGTTCGCCTCCCTTCTGAAGCCAAGCCTGGACAGCTTAACTTGATTGAATGTGGAGAGCTCGGGGATTTTCGGATCGGCAAACCGTCCCATGAGTCGGGACTTTTAGCTCGCCAGGCACTTAGTCATGCTACCACTGCTGCAAATGCAGGCGAAATAGACCTGCTTGTTACCCTACCTGCTGACAAACACACTCTCTATGAGTCAGCCTCTTTTCCATATAGAGGGCATACGGAATACTTCCGAGCTCAGTATCCCCAGGCGAATCCAATGATGATGATGATCAGTGACGGATTAAAAGTAGCCTTAGCTACGGAGCATATCCCGTTGCGAGATGTCCCAAGTGCTCTATCTGAAGAACTCTTGAAGACAGCTATAAGGACTCTCCACCTTAGCTTGCGTCAAGACTTCGCTATACAAGCACCGCGTATTGCTGTACTGGCACTCAATCCCCACGCTGGCGATGATGGGCTGATTGGTGATGAAGAAAAGCGCCTCTTAGCCCCAATCATTTCAGCTTTTTGGGAGGAAGGTATCTATGTTGGAGGACCATTTTCTGCCGATGGATTTTTCGGAAGTCGGAAATACCTGCAGACTGATGCGGTTGTAGCAATATATCACGACCAGGGCTTGATTCCTTTCAAGCTTCTCGCAGGATGGGATGGGTATCAGTACTCAGCAGGGTTACCTTTTGTGCGCACCTCCCCAGACCACGGTACAGCCTATGATATAGCGGGGAAAGAAGAGGCAGACCTTCGCAGTCTCTCAGCCGCTGTATGGGAAGGGATCGGTATTGTGCGCAGAAGACGGGCATTCAAAGAGGCTCATGCCTAACCTCCTCTGGCTCTTATCTGCCGCCCCCTCCACACACTATGAAATCCTCGGCGATGTATTAGAAGAGCTCGTCCGAGCCATCTCCGAAGAGGTATCCATTTGGGGTATAAGCTGGAATACAAAGCTCCCAGGCCGAAGCTATGAAATGCATATATGGAATGGTCGCGGACGCTTAGTAGGCTTCCAAGGCAACTGGTCTATCTCTCAAATCACTGAGAAAGTAGAGCATATCTGGAAGCTGGAAGGGTTTCAGCCCGATACGATTCTACATAGCCAGAGTTCATGGGGTAAAAAGCTGACTCGCCGGTGGAGTCGCCGTTTCTCTGCGAAGGTCATACCAGGATTCCCTTTTGCTACGACTCCTCCTCTGTATCTGGCAGGCGGATACAGTCAAGACTTTCTTTTCTCCTCTGACCCGTCGGTAGTCAGCCTTTTCGTTCAAAGGGAAGGAGCACAAGAAGCAGCTTTCTTAGCTGACCTACTCGCCCTCGAGAAATACCAAGTGATCATCGTCGGTACGCCCAAGGAAGCTACACCCTTGCGTTCAGTAGAGGCGCGCTTTCCTTCTCGCGTATATCTAAGGCTTAGTTCCTCCTGGATGGATACTGCTCTGTATCTAATGCGCAGTGAAGCTGTGATAGCGGTAGGAAAGCCTTTCGGCGAAGAGATTCTGATTCAAGTGGGACGCCCGTGGATCGCACCAGCTGAACATCCTCTGTCTGCCCATGCTCATGCCACTTATGACCAAATAGAGAGCATACCAGCTCTACTCCGAGGAGCGCTTTCTCGTCCCGCTGCCTTGACGATTGAAGAGTTTATGCAGAGGCTGAGGGGGCTGATTGGATGGGCGAAGGAGAGGGATTTGTAGAGGGGGCCTGACAAATAGCATATCTCCGATGAGGATATATCTTCCACTGCGCTAATACATGTTGAATCGTGACTCTGAGCACGCCCATCCCATATTTGACGCTACGATGAAAATTGATAGATGAAGCCTCCGGAAAATATCGGGTCGGACAAGACACTTCACCAATCCGAAAGCCAGCATAAATCACCTGCGACAGAAATTCGTTATCAAAAATATAGTCATCGCTATTGAGCTGCCACCTTAGAGACTCCAGCACATGGCGGCTATACGCTCTGTACCCTGTGTGGTATTCGGATAGCTTGGCTCCTAAGAAGAAATTCTGAAAAGCAGTCAAGAAGCGATTAGCGATGTATTTGTAAAGAGGCATGCCACCCTTTAGAGCGCCCCCACCCAAAATCCGAGAGCCCAAAACCACATCATACAACCCAGAGGCAATCATATAAGCCATCACAGGCAGAAGCTTGGGGGTGTATTGATAATCTGGATGAAGCATGATAACAATGTCAGCACCAATCCTCAAGGCGTAGTCGTAGCATGTTTTCTGATTCCCACCGTAGCCCTTGTTTCGCTCATGAACCACTATGTGCCGTATGCCAAGCTTGTGTGCCAGCTCCACTGTCCGGTCTGAGCTCGCATCGTCTACGAGGACTATCTCATCTATGATGGATTGGTCAATCTCCCCCAAAGTACGAGCGAGTGTAGCCTCAGCATTATAGGCAGGGAGGACGACGACGACTTTTTTTCCTTCTATCACTCCCTACACTTCAAAACGAATGCCCTGAGCCAAAGGCAAATCAGTACCATAGTTGATAGTTACCGTCTGCCGGCGCATATAGGCTTTCCAAGCGTCAGAACCAGCCTCACGACCACCACCCGTCTCCTTCTCTCCACCGAAAGCGCCACCGATCTCTGCACCAGAAGGACCTATATTCACATTGGCGATGCCGCAATCTGAGCCCCTTGGACTGAGGAAAAGCTCTGCCTCTCTCAGATTCTCTGTGAAAATACTGGATGAAAGGCCCTGAGGCACGCCATTCTGCATGGCAATAGCCTCTTCTATGTCTCTATATTTGAGAATATAAAGTATAGGAGCAAAAGTCTCCCGCTGAACCACAGGCCAACGATTATCGGCCGAGACAATCGCCGGACGAACATAGCATCCGCTCTCATAACCAGGACCTGACAAAACCTCCCCTCCAAACAGTACCTTACCTCCCATCTCCTGTACTTCTTTCAAAGCTTGCTGCATGGCTTCCACCGCATCTTTATCAATCAGAGGCCCTATTAGCGTATCTGGACGGAGAGGATTACCGATACGAGCGGAAGCTTGCTCATACACCTTGAGTAATCGCCCGAGGAAATCTTCATATATAGATTCGTGGAGGATAAGGCGCCGTAATGTAGTACAGCGTTGCCCGGAAGTACCTAAGGCGGCGAAAGTCACCGCCCTCAGCGCCAAATCTAAGTTTGCATGAGGAGAAACAATAACAGCATTATTTCCGCCCAACTCTAATAGGCTACGCCCGAGACGCTTAGCCACCTGCTGAGCCACGGAGCGCCCCATTCGGATAGAACCTGTGGCAGAGATAAGCGGAAGGCGTCCATCACTCGCCATTTGCTGGCCCAAAGTAGCATCACCAATGACGATATTGAATACTCCTTCCGGGGTATCCGTTTCTTCCATGGCTTCACGCAGCAGAGAGAAAATGGCTAAGGCAGAGAGGGGAGCTTTCTCACTGGGTTTCCACACAGTGGTATCTCCGCATACAGCCGCTATGACAGCATTCCATGCCCAGACAGCGACGGGAAAGTTGAAACTGGTGATTATGCCCACCACGCCGAGAGGATGCCACTGCTCAAACATCCGATGATTCGGGCGTTCAGAGGCAATCGTCAAACCATACAACTGCCTTGACAATCCCACGCCAAAGTCACACATATCTACTACTTCCTGCACCTCTCCTAAGGCTTCTTGAAAGGTTTTGCCCATTTCATAGGCGATTATACGGGCAAGGGGAGCTTTGGCTTTACGCACTTTTTCGCCAAAAGCTTTGATAACTTCCCCACGCTTAGGAGCAGGGACAGTACGCCAGATGAGAAAGGCTTTTTCAGCTTCTTGGATAACCCTTTCGTACGTGGATGGCGCTGTCCAGTACACCACGGGTAAAGGCTCTCCATCCACAGGAGAAAGATTCACATGAGGAGTAGTGTCATCTGCCAGAATCTCCCGCCCAGTAGAGGCGCCATAGTTTTGATGAGATAGCCCGAAAAGAGCCCATTCTGGGCGGATTTCCACCTCAGTCATTGACATTGCCACAAAGGTATATCAAATCCCAGACTGCACATGCTCTATGTACATGCGCCAAGCCTCCTCTGCCTTATCGGGCAGAAGGGACTGCATTTTCCGATGCAAAGCTTCGGGGTCTGAAGGCTCAGGAAGGGAAGCCAATCGCTCCGCGTCGGGTGGTCTGAATGCCAAGAGATGCCCTATTTCGGCGGCGGAAAGGACTTTACTTTCCCGAATATCTCGGGGAAGCTCATGCCATGCCATCACCTCAGCTGGATTGCGCGGCTGCTTCATCCAAAATAGGGACTCAGGTACGAGACGCATATACCAGAAACCGCCCAGACGAGCAATGACATCCATCTTACGAGGATCAGGATGCCCTTTGTCATTCAGAATGTGCTCAGCTAAATGCAGCCGAACTATCTCGACCAAAATAAGCTGCCCCGCTCCGGGATTATCTCCGAGAGAAATGATCTGGCGAAGTTTTGCTTCCATTTGGACAGGTGTACCCACAATCCGAGGCGGACGCACCACCTCCGATGGTATCGTATCTAAGCCGGCCCGTTCAATCTCATCAATACCCCGTTCGTATTCGCCCGTGGTGATATTCATCCGGGCAGCCAAAGCGTAGGGCACCAAATGAATGACACACTCGGGCACTTCCAAAAGGTTCTGATGGGTATCCTTAGGCTTACCGGTGCGTGCGCTGGTGCTTGGCGAAAAGGCGGCGACCGGGGGTTTGCTGCTAAAGACGTTGAAATAACTGAACGGAGCGAGATTGGGGCGCCCACTTTGATCTACCGTAGTTACCCATGCGATAGGACGAGGTACGACACTCCCTATCATGTACGGGTGCCACTCTGGCAGAGGAAAATCAGCCGGATTGAGACTGCGGTAGATGGTCATATGATCTGGAGGCGCAAAGTTATGACTCTCTTCTGCGTGGCAGACAACACTTCCCAACGAAAACCATAAGCCTCCCATACAGTACCCTTCGGCGGAATGTAGCCCAGAGAATGAAGTGCTAATCCGCCCAGGGTTACTGCGAGCTCTGTGGGCAAGCCGAGAGCATATTTTTCGTTCAGATAATCAATCTCCAGAGAAGCGTCCAACTCATAGACCCCGGGGGCTGGGGAACGCTCTAAATACTTAGGCTGCTCTTCGTGTTCATCTTGGATTTCCCCGAAAACTTCCTCTACGAGGTCTTCAGTTGTCACGATGCCCGCCATGCCTCCCCGAGCATCTACGACGACAGCGAGAGCACCTTTTTCTCGCACAAGCTGCTCTAAGAGACGAGTCGCAGGCATGCTCTCAGGTACGAAGCTGACTGGCTCTATGAGTTCTCGGATGGATTTAGCCCGTCGTGTGAGAGAGCGGATGTATATGTAACCTTTGATGTGATCCAAGTCTCCCTCATACACCAGCACCCGCGAGCGTTCAGAGCTTATGAAAGTCTGACGGAGCTCCTCCAACGAGGCATCTTGACTGATAGCCACCACATGTGGTCGCGGCACCATAAACTCCCGAACTGGCGTCTCATTTAGAGCGAGAGCTTTGGTCAAAACCGCTTGCAAATGAGGTTCTGGGGTCTCTACAAAGTGTGATAGGTTCTCTCTGGAAAGCGGCTTTTGAAGTACTTTCTCTCGCAGTTGAAAAGCTGCATACATACCCCTTGTCAATAAATACACGATTTCCACCAAGGGGAATAAGAGCGCATACGCAAGCGCTGTAAAGGGCACCACGGCTGGCAGTAGGGCCGATTGCCAGCGGCGAAAGAATACCTTAGGAAGATACTCTCCGACAATCAGCAAAATGAGCGTTCCTATTATCGTTTCAACCCAAAAAGAAACTTGGGGATTCCACCGTCCCACGGGAATGAGTAAAGCACTCATTGCCGCAGAAAACCCAACTAAGGCAAGATTATTGGCTATTAGGAGAGTAATGAGAAGGCGGCGAGGATATTTCAGAAAAAACTGTACGATTCTCCAGCGCCGAGGATACCGAAGGCGCCACATTTCCCAGTAGAGGGGGTTTGCGCTGATCCACGCCATTTCCCCCCCAGATGCCCACCCGCTTAGTAGCAGAGCCAAAATACCAAGAAGCGCCCAGCTCATTGGACAGGTGATTGGATGGTGCCTCGCATGCGACGCAGTCGGTAGGTGCGCTCTTTTACATTGTATTCCAGGCCTTCACCCCGCAAAACTTCCTTAGACGTCTCCAAACGAACCCAACCTTCGGCTCTCATGAGGTTTTTTCCTTGCTCCCATCTCAAATAGTCCGTCTCTAACCGCAGCGGGTCCGATGTATGCAAGACGACATTTCTCTCTGCCACATATACCTCTTGCTCAGGATACGCACGAGCCAGCTCACTATGAAGGGTCTCCAACGTTTCCTTGCGTCCGTTCATATGAAGCGCATACACATCTCCCCGCAGAACCCAATGAGCTGTATCACCACTTTTGACCCTCATGACCTGCTTGGCAGATACATATATTCGTTCGCCAGTGGAGTCCATCCATTCAAGGGTATATCCACGAGCCTCATATGGGGATATAGCTTGCCTTTGAGCTATCCACTCCGGAGAACGCTGGATATTTTTTTGGGGGGATCGGCAAGCCATGCCCATTGCTGCGAAAAGGCAAATAATACTTATCCGGCCAACTATACCCATGCTGAGGTACCCCCTATGAGAGTACTGGTCAAACCCTTCGGAACGAATGGACACGATCTGGCTGCCTGCGGTTTGCAATAGAGCAGCTCATCGCATAAAAGGTTTAGGCACACTCATGAACGGCGATTTTTATTGGGAAGGGGAGGCACGCTTTCAGGCTTTCGCAGGGCTTCTTCACCAGTCCAACAGCGCACCTCTAACTTAGCCCCCTTCTGGCACTCTAAGTGCCGAGCCCTGATTTCTCCTTGTATGCAAGCGGTGGGCGCTATTTCTACTATATCATCTGCGATGATTTCACCTGTAAAATGTCCGGCCACATGAACCTGCCCAGCATGAATCGTCCCGGTGACTTCGGCAGAAGGTGCAAGCACAAGGCGACCCTCTACTCGGAGGTTGCCGTGGTAGGTTCCTTCAATGCGCAAGTTACCCGGTGTGTGAAACTCTCCCCTGGTTTCGCTACCTTCACCAAGCAAGGAGAGGGCTTTTTCATAAGCTCCGTTGGATGAAGAGTTTTTTCTCCAAAAACTCACGCAGCAAATATACTGATACTACACCGTTTCACACACTGTAAATGACGAGCTATCCTACCGCTTTTAGGCATCCCTGGGGAGCTAAGCGATTAGTGCTTCACTTTCGGGGGAAGATTCCGTATATGCTGCTGCCGCTTCCGTTCATGCTGGCATACAAGGCTCCAGCATCATATAAGGCTTTCTTGAGACTGACGAGGGTGGGATAAATCTGAAAGCTGACATGCTCTAAATCATTGTGGAGCTGCTCAGGCCATACTTCTATGCCACGATGGATAATGGGCTGTATGGATGTTCGGCTCCAGTGAGTACTGCGTAAGCCGCGATAAACGTGTTTAGTGGAACAAGGCACGGGGGGCGTCAGCATGACAATCTCATAAGCACTCAAGTCTATGGAAAAGGGGGTAAGTTGCGTCCCCGTATCGGTAGCAAGCATAGGACCCTCATACAGGAAAAAAGGTACATCACTGCCAACCTCAGACGCCACTTCATGCAGGAAAGACAAAGGGAGCTCTAATACCTCTTGCATGATCCGCAGGAATGCCCCGCTATTACTTGAGCCGCCTCCTAACCCCCCACTCACAGGAATGCGCTTATGTAACCGAACGGACATCGCAGGTAGAGGCCGACCGAGCTTCTCTCTCAGGGTGCGGTAGGTAGTTTCTAAATAGTTTTCCTCCGAGTCTGGTATCTCCATTCCAGTGAGATTTAGCTCTAGCCTATCTCGCCCAGACAAAACTCGGACTTCCAAATCGTCATACAGTACCGGATAAGGCACTAAAAGGGTTTCCAGAATATGATACCCATCAGGCCATCGGCCGAGTATGTGGAGTCCGAGATTGAACTTAGCGATGCTGGTGGCATAGTAAGTTTTCATGACATTCTCTGGCGCTTGAGCAGGTAACGGCGCAAAGGTTCAAAAAAATCTGAGGCTAAATCCACCTCTACCCAATCTATGCGCTGTCTGATGCAGAAAGTCTTTAGGCGATTTTCCCAGGTCTGAAAGTGGCTTTGGTAAAGTAGCTGCATTTCAAGCGGATGTATCTTGACTTCTCGTCGGGACTCTATATCTATCAATCGCAAGGGCTCTAATGGAAGCTCAAATCGTCTTTCAGTCTTTTCATCCCAGATGCGAAAGAAAATCACCTCGTGCCCATCGTGGCGCAGACGCGCTAAACCCCGCATAAATGCCCCCTCATTTTCAGGCAGAACGAACCCATCACTCAGAAGTAGAATAAGACTACGACGCCGAAGCCGTTCAGCTACTACCCCCATTACCTGTGGAAGCATAGTCAAACGGCCCCCGCTGATTCGTTTCCTTAGCGACTCCAACTCTAAAAGTATCCTTCGTAACCAAGTGCGTCGAGCCCGCGCAGGAAGCACATACTGGATATTCTCATCAAATACATACAGCCCCACAGCGTCTCTCTGCTGAATGAGGAGGTAAGCCAGAGCCGCACCTAAGAAAAGCGCATAGTCCAGTTTCGTGTAGGGGGATTTCAAAGGATAGTGCATGGAACCGCTCGTATCTATCAAAAGATACGCTTGAAGATTGGTCTCCTCTTCGTAACGCCGAGTATAAAGCCTCTCGCTTCGCGCAAATACTCGCCAGTCTACTTTATCCAGCCCCTCACCCTGTTGGTAAGGACGATACTCAGAAAACTCCACCGAAAAGCCTTGATACGGGCTCCGATGGAGCCCAACGAGAAAGCCCTCCACAATCTGACGGGCAACTATTTCCAAGTTAGCTAACTGAGCCGCTTGCTCTGGCCTAATCACAGCTCATCCGAATCTATATCCTCCAGGTCGATTTCCTCTTCATCCCCCAGCCCCTCAGGTAGGTCTATTTGAATATCATCATCATCTATGCCCAAATCTTCATCTTCTACGGAGGGCAGAGGGTCCTGTGTGAGCAGCCTTTCCGTGGGTATCTCTATGTCGTCTAACTTAGGGTCAGAAAAACCTATGTCTTCGGAACCAGTAGCCTTAGAAGTAGTTGGGGTTTTAGATTGTCCTGCGGTGGAAATCGGCTGCTGCCCTGTAGAGGGCTTTTTACTCGAGGATGTCGCTACTTGTTGGCTTTGAGCGGCTCTTAGAGCACTTGGAGTAGGAGCCTGAGCGTCTGTAATATACACTCGGGCCAGGGCTAAGACTGGACGAGATTGACGAGGTAAGCATACAAAAACAAAGTAAATGCCAGAATTGCGGAAAATCACTCGCCCCCTGTAAAGGTTTCGGCTGGCTTTGGAGCGATATAGAATAAATACCGCAGCTGGCTTTTTTGCCGAACGCACAACCGCCCAGAGTGTATCAGCAGCCGGAGCCGATGCAAACCTCGCCTCTAACCAAAGAGACAAGGGAGAAGCCGTCTGTAACTGAAACACCGTATCTGCGCCAACAAGCTGACCTTGCTGATTATATCCCTTTCCTAATCGGAGCTTACCCTGAGCATAAACGGCGACTAGCAGGCAATACATTAGGGGAAGCCAGCGCATTCCGTCAAATATACAGACAACTCCTCACTTCCACTCTGACAGGTGCTATTGAAACAACCACTCACAGGTAGGAGCGATTCACCTGCGCAGAAGCAGATACAATCCCACACCGACGAGCGGCAAACTGAGAAGCTGTCCCATATTGACTGGTAGAGCCATTTGAAAAGCTTCTTGGGGCTCTTTTACGAACTCTATAAGTATGCGCGCCCCGAAAACCCAAGTCAAAAATAACCCCAACGGTCTTCCCACTTTCCAGCTTTGAAGGGAGCCCTTTGCATAAAGGTATAGTAGCAGAAAAAACAAGGCGAGGTAGGTAGTGGCTTCATATATCTGCGTCGGATGGCGGGGATGAGGGTCTACACGCTCAAAGATAAATGCCCATGGAACATCCGTGATTTTTCCAAAAATTTCTGAGTTGAAGAGGTTCCCAATACGAATCAAAGAAGCGGTAAGCGCTGTTGGAATGGTAAGCCTATCAGCTAACCACAAGAAAGGCTGGTCGGGATGGCGAAGCGCGTATAAGTAAAGTGCAAGCAAAACTCCGGCCGTTCCGCCGTGGCTGGCGAGTCCGCCTTCCCATATTTTGAGAATCTCTATTGGATTGGTGAGGTAGTACTCTGGCTCATAGAATAAACAGTGCCCCAGACGAGCCCCTAAGATAGTTCCCAAGAGAAGGTACCCTAAAAGTGCATCTAAGTCTTTTTCGGGACGAGCTTCTCGGCGATAGATACGCTGCATGATATAAAAGCCGACAAAAAAACCTGTGGCGAATAGCAGCCCATACCAGCGAAGTTGTATGGGGCCGAGCGTCAGGAGCTCGGGACTCACATTCCACCGGATGTAAGCAAAAATCATAGCTTACTCAGGAATGTTAGAAGGTCACCGTAAACTTTTTCCCGAAAGGTCTCATGCAGAGGCTCATGATAGGAGCCTTCATAGGAAATGAGCTGCTTTTTCGGGGCAGGAAGGTGATGGAAAAACCGCTGTGTTGCTTCTGAGTCGCATACCGGATCCTCCTTAGGAAGGAGGAATAGATATGCACCTTCGGTCAATTTGGGTAAATCTTTCCACAGCTCCACCTGGGCGCGCTGAATCGCAGCAAACCAGCCCGCTGTCGCTACACGAAACACCAAGGGGTCTTGGGCATAGGCCAGAGCTTCCGCCTCATCATGGGTGAGATGCTTCGGCTCCAGTCCAGAGGGCAAACTCAAAGTGGGAAAAAAACGCGCGGCAATCTGTCCAAGGGTCTTTTTCCAAGCAGGAACTTGAAGACGCAGCTGAATCAGCGGAGCACTGACTATCGTCGCAGCAGGCGACCATATTTCTGGATACTTCTGCCGATATCGCAAAACAATAAGCCCTCCGAGGGAGTGCCCAAAAAGAACGGTAGGTTCAGAGAATTTCCCCTTCCAGTGGGTTCGTACAGCAGTCAAATCATACAGATACTCTTCCATATCGGTGATGAAGCCGCGCCTCCCTGTAGAGCGTCCGTGACCGCGCAGGTCCCAGACGAGATTACCCCAGCCCTGAGCAGACAAATACCGAATGACGGCTTCGTAGCGTCCACTGTGTTCTGCGTACCCGTGTACCCAGAGAATGCTGCCTCTGAGCTTACCAGTAGGTGGATACCAAATAGTGTATAGCCTTTCACCCTGGTACCCTGCGACCGTATGGATGTGCATTTCCACTGGACAAAGGTAGAAACTCCTCACTCGTAGCGCAGAGCATCCACAGGATGAAGTCGGGATGCTTCCAGAGCCGGTTGGTAGCCCGCAAGTATTCCTACGATACCACTCAAGAGCACCGAGAGTAGTACCCACCGCCACGGCATCACAAAAGTGCTTCCAATCAATACTGACACCAAGTTTCCTATCAATAGACCAAGAAGAATGCCGCCAGCCCCCCCTATTAGAGCGATAACTATGGATTCTGTGAGAAACTGCCAACGAATCATCAACCGTGTAGCCCCCAGAGCCATCCGCAGGCCTATCTCATGGGTACGCTCCTTAACGATGACGAGAAGGATATTCATCAGGCTCAAAGCCGCCCCAAGTAACGTGATTAGACTAATCCCAATCGTCGCCAGCGTAACTATCCGAATCTGATCCAAGACAAAATCCGCAAGCTGCTCCCCCTGGATGATACTGAATGAGTCCTGCTCAGAGGGACGTAAGCGCCTGACCGTCCGCATAGCGAGACGAGCGGCTTGGATGACATCGGGCACTTTCTCCACAGAAGGCGCACCGATATATAGAGAGACAGTGAGAGAGCGACTGTGATTTTGAGCTACCGTCCACGGAATAAAACATTCCCAATCCAAACTAAACCCAAACAAACTACCCCGACGACTCAGGACACCGACCACTCTGTACAGCTGCCCTTGAATAATGACCCATTTACCAAGTGGAGACTCATCGGTAAAAAGTTGGGTAGCGACATTATCTCCAAGGACTATTACAGGCTGATGATGTAAAACCTCTGAGGATGAAAAAAACCGCCCCTCAGCCAAACTAAGCTCTTGTATGCGGAAGTAGCTTGGGTCTACTCCCACGATGCGCACTTGCGCAGGTGTTTTCCGCCTCCCATACATTGCCTGAGCTGAAAAATTGACAGGGATGTGCCGAGAGATGCGCGCCCCTGGATAAGAAAAGAGCTGTTCAAACTGCCTAACTTCCCAAAGGTGAATGGGATTTCCCTCGCCCCCCATGGATAGTCGCCCCCGAGAGGTGCGAATGCGTATTTGAAAACCGCCTCCCCCCGATATAGAAAAAGCCTGACTGCCCAGTCCTGCAAGGTTCCGAGCGATAAAAGTACGCAGAGCCTCCAAAGAAGTAAGGATACCTACCAGAGCCGTAGTCCCAAATGCCAGGATGCTCAGCGTGAGAGCAGCGCGCAGGCGATATTCCCAGAGGGCTTTGAGGGCTTCGCGTATCACCCTTTAGCGATATCCGTACGATAGTGACGACTTTCAAAGGGTAGCTTCTCAAGCCCTGCATAAGCGCGTTGGCGGGCGACTTCTAAAGTTTCGCCGAGCCCCACTACGGTGTAAGCTCGCCCCCCAGTAGTTCGGAGCTTGCCGCTTTCATCCGCCTCTACCCCAGCCCAATATACATATTCATTCGCTTCTAAGCGGGCGCCTCCTTCTTCGGTAGAAGGAAGCGCAATCAGCTGTCCTTTTTGAGGAGACTCAGGATAGCCCCGGGTAGCAGCGACCACACCGACACTAAAGCCTGGCCGCAAGCGAAGCTTAAGTTCGCTCAGCTTTTGAATGGTGTAATAGTATAATATCTCCTCCATAGAGTTTTCCACCAAAGGGAGGATAAGCTGGGCCTCTGGGTCACCCAATCGGACGTTGTACTCCAGCACATAAGGCTCTTCCTCCACCTTCATCAATCCGATAAATAAAAATCCACGATAAGGCGTCCCTGCTTGACGAAGGGCATACAGAGTGGGCTCTATAACCTTTTCGCGGACGGATTCTATCCACTGGGAAGTATCAGCGGGTGCATAGCCTCCCATCCCACCAGTATTGGGGCCTTGGTCGCCATCGCCTAAGCGCTTATAATCGCGGGCAGCAGGGAAAATCACATACCCTTTCCCATCAGACAGCAAGATAACCGAGCGTTCCTCTCCGAGGAGAAACTCTTCTATGACGACAGTATGTCCAGCTGAGCCAAAACGAACACCCGAAAAACACTCTCTCAGAAAACTAAGAGCCTCCTCATTATTTTGGGCAACTAAGACGCCTTTTCCGCCTGCTAAACCACTGGCTTTCACCACGATGGGATAAGCCGCTCCTTGCAAATAAGCTTCTGCATCCGCTTGTCTCATGCGCTCAAAAACCACTGCAGAGGCGGTAGGCACACCTATCGTTTCCATAAACTGCTTGGCTTTGGCCTTGCTACTCTCTAAAAAAGCCAGCTTTTGAGGTGGAGCGATCACTTTGGCTACATCGTGGAGATCATCATACACTCCCCGCGCAATCGGGGCCTCAGGACCGACAATCACATAGTCAATCTTATTCTGGCGAACAAAGTCTCTCAGACGAGAGAAATCCGTTTCTTCTATGGGAACCCGCCGAATGGGCTCCTTCATCCCTGCATTTCCCGGAGCTACATACACCTCCATGTTTTTGGACAATAAAGCCTTATGAGCGATGGCATGCTCCCGAGCCCCTCGTCCCACCACCAAAAGCCGCACCATGCAGCAAAAATACAGGCTCTACCTTATCCGATAAGGAGCTCAGAACCATTAGTGGGTGTCGTCCTGATGAAAATGAGCAGGCCAGCGCCTCAGTAACTTCACCAAAGTGCCCGTATCATGCATGTCGGACAGCTCAGCTTGATAGTTTAGGATTTTCTCTTCCCCATGACCTGTGGGTTTGAGTGTCCAATCATTTACTTCCACCAGCCAGTTCCATCCAGCCAGAGTTATATCTACCACACTTACCCCACCAAGGGCCTGATGTATCTCTTCCCATGCTGCATTTGCGGGGAGGTTCTGTATAAACTCCTCATCATGCACGACGAGCCAGAGGAGGATATCTACACATTTTATTTCTGAAAGGATGTGAAGCTGCTTCGGAGTGATACAACGCCCCAAAGGAAGCCAGTGTGCAGCACTCCAAGTTTTGACTTCCATGTTGAGATAGATTGCTTTGCGTGGATAGATCAGGAAGTCAGGCTTATTTTTTTCTGACGACTGCTTACGGAAACAGGGCATAAAATCTACTCCCTGTTCTGACAACCACTTCTCTGCGGCGATTTCGCCCAAAGCTCCCCGCAAATGAGTTAGGGGTTTATTCGGATAGTGTGGCTTCTGATAGCTCTGCCAGCGTGTGTGACGGTCCTCGGCTACTCGGACCGCATCTAAGATGGCTTGCCTGTGAAGGGATACTTTAGGTACAGAGCCATTCAAGTCAGTGCTCCAGAGCTTTGTCTAAGAAGTCTTCTACAAGCTTTTCTACGGAGCCTTGTTTGGGCAGGGCAGCCATCATACCATACAAGGCCGCTGTGCGACGAGGCGGCTGATTTGACTGAGCCGTGCGACTGATGAGCCTCGCTACACCTCTTATCCACCTCTCAGGCAGGACTGCCAAACCTGTGCGCAAAAGAGCCCTGCCCGCCCGTCTGCGCCAGCCACTTCTCTGCATTCGTGATTTCTCCTCCTCCACAGCAGCGGCCAAATCTTGTATGAAAGTTTCCACTACTCGCGCATGCCCAGCTGTAACCGTCAGATGTAGGCTTGCTGGATTCTGCTGGCGGTCTAAAAACCACCCCCTCTGAGCAAGTGCATCCCCTATCCGGTAAATATCCAGCGGAGCATGAGCGGCAATGGCGAGGATAGTTGCGTGGGGGTTACCGACGATGTAAAGCTCTGGTATTTTTGAAACAGCTGAACGAATGCGCTGAGTAGTTTCCCAAGCCAAACGCGCGGCTTCCCTATAACCTGACTCTCCGAGATATTGAAGGACGGACCATGCGGCAGCGATAGCCCCAGCCGAACGCGTCCCAGAAAAAGTCGCCGAGGCATAGATTCCCCCAGACCACCCGCTATAAATGAAAAACTGATACCGGCGAAGGCTCCTTTCCCGATACAGCACGACGGAGGCACCCTTAGGCGTATAGCCGTATTTATGCAGGTCCGCAGATATGCTGGTAACGCCCTCTACACGAAAATCGTAACTAGGCAGCTCAACGCCATTTTTCTCCAAAAAGGGCAAAATGAATCCCCCTACACAGGCATCCACATGACACAGCAGGTGATACTTCTGAGCAAGAGCGGCAATATCACTGATAGGGTCTATCACTCCATGTGGATAAGAGGGAGCGGAGCCAATGAGGAGAATAGTCTGTTCAGAAATCGCCGCCTCCATAGCGCGTACATCCACTTCCCCAGTAGAAGTTACTGGGACATGCACTACCTTGAGCCCAAGGTAGTGAGCCGCCTTGTCAAAAGCAGGATGAGCGGATGCAGGAAGGATGATTTCAGGCTGATAGAGGTGTGGCTTATATCTGCGAGCATAATCCCGGGCGGTCTTGACAGCGAGAAAGATGCTCTCCGTACCCCCGCTGGTGAGTGTGCCAGCCGCACTGGCAGGCGCATGAAGAATAGACTTGACGATGCCGAGAATTTCATTTTCCATTCGGCGCAAACTCGGAAATGCCATCGGATTGAGCGCGTTTTCGGAGATATAGTAGGCATAAGCCTGCTGAGCCAGACGAAGAAGCTCTTCGCTGTGATAATATACCAGACTCCACAGCCGACTGCTACTGCTATCAGTGTCCTGAGATTTTCGGGATAGTAGATCATTTAGGATTTCCTCGGCAGGGCGTCCAGCAGGTGGGAGCATGTACATACACCTAAGGTACAAAATATGCGTACTTTTGAGCATGGCACGCCCACCGAATCTTCGTCAGCAGCGCTTCGCCGCCGAGGTAAAACGATTGCTGTCTGATATCGTCCGAGAAGCGGTAGAGGAGCTCCCCGAACTCTCAGGCTGCCTCGTGGAGGTGAGCGACATCCGAGTAACAGCCGACCTACAACAGGTACGGGCCTATCTACTCGTATCGCCCTCGGACAAACAGAACTTCGTCGTACGCCTTCTCAACCAACACCAGAAGACCATTCGGTATCGGCTCTCCCAGCAAATTCGCAATCAGGTCAAGGTCATGCCGACCGTACAGTTTTTTGCGGACGAAGTAGAACTCCGGGCACGCCGTGTGGAAGAGATTCTAAAAAACCTCCCTCCACCTGCCAAAGACAGCCCCTCGGAAACCTGAGCCCTCTTATGGGCGCTCTGATTTGGCGATATCTTTTCCGTAGCCCGCGTCCTATTATTCGCTGGCTGCTGCGACTCAGCTTAATAGGCTTGTCCCTTTCTGCGTGGGCATGGATCGTCGTCGCCTCTGTATTCAATGGATTTAGTGACTTTTTGGAGGAGGTTTTTCAACGGGCGGATCCTCAGGTGAGGCTAATAGGCCGAGGGCTGTCTGACTCGCTGCGTTCAGCGATTGAGAAATATCCAGAAGTCTTAGCCGCCTCTGGCATTTATGAGCGCATAGCCCTTCTACGATATGGTGGACGCCAGGCTGCTGTTCGCCTACGGCTCGTAGATGAAAAATATCCTCAGGTCAGCCATATAGGCTCACAACTCCTCTGGGGAGAAACCTTTCCTCTACGTCCCAAAGCCATACTAATGGGCGCAGGCATAGCCGCTCAGTTAGCCGTCGCAGACGCAGAAGAGATGCCTTTGTGGATATATGTCATTCCCTCGGGGAAAAAGATAGCTTTCGTAGGATTAGAAGGACTTCAGAAGCAGAAAGGGGTGATTCAAGGTATATTTAGCGTTCAGAAAGAGTACGACGAGTCTTGGGTTATCGCGCGGCAAGCCGACTGGACGAATCTCCGTTTGTCTGACTACGAAGTCATAGAGTTGAGATTGCGCCCCGGCTATAGCATAGAGCGTTTCATCAAACACCTCAAATCTGCCCTGCCTTCGCAGATTCATATTCAGGACCCTCGGCAGCAACATGAAGGATTATACAAAGTCCTATCTCAGGAAAAAGTCCTCGCTCGGATAGGATTGTTTTTTTTACTGATACTGACTCTGACAGGCGTTATTAGCACACTTTCGGCTTTTTTATTGCTCGGACGCAGGGACTGGGCTCTATATCAAGCCTTGGGGGCATCTCAGAGTTGGGTAGAGCGTTTTCTACGGCACCTAAATCTTGCTTTGCTTGCCACAGCTATCAGTTCAGGACTGCTTTTAGGAACCGCCACGGTCATCCTTCAAGACCAATATCACCTTGTCAAGTTACGAGGGGGGGAAGGTTTTTTGATTGAACATTTTCCCGTCAAACTCGCTGTAGATGACTACTTGTGGATGATAGGGCTCGTAGCTGGGGCATTCATGTTACTATCCGCCTATACTAAATATCAACTGCGTCAAATAGATTTGCGGTCATCTTTACAAGGAGACTGAAACGCCATGCGGCAGTTATTTTTGCTGACTTGTATAGCCCTTATCTGGGCTCAGACACCTGATACCGTACGCAGGCCAAAGATAGGACTTGTACTATCTGGCGGCGGAGCAAGAGGTGCTGCGCATGTGGGAGTCATTCAAGCGCTTGAAGAGGCTGGAATACCCATAGACTATATCACTGGGACATCTATGGGCGCAATGGTGGGAGGATTTTATGCGGCAGGATACTCACCAGCTGAGATGCTTCTCCTGATGATGCGGGAAAATCGCCAGTGGCTCAGTCCTGGTCCATTTTTCCGAGAGTATGCCTACTACTCCCCTGCCCGGTCGTATGACATTACGAGCTGGGAAATTCCGCTGGAGTTTTTATCTAAGGGGGATTTACCCTTACCAGAGCAGGTCGTATCTGACTTTGAGATTAACCTTGGACTGAATGCTAAGCTGGCTGGAGTAAGCCTGGCGAGGAAGGGAAACTTTGATAGCCTGCTCGTACCCTACCGAGCCATAGGAGCAGACCTCTACAGACGCCGCCCGGTTATCTTTCGCAGTGGGAGTTTGCCCTTAGCCGTGAGGGTTTCTATCTCAGTTCCGATATTTTTCTCACCGCTGACCACCCGAGAATACACTAATCTGGTAGATGGCGGTGTGTATGATAACTTCCCCGTAGAGCCTATGAAAAGGGAGTTTGCGCCTGACTACATTATCGGCGTACATGTGGGCTCTCCTCCGATGACCTTGGAAGAGTTTCGTCAAAAGGGATACTATTATCGTCTTTTTTCGCACTTAGCCGACCAGAGCTCTTGGCAGAAACTCCCCGAACGAAGCTTCTTCATCCAGCCGGACTTAGGTGAGATGAGCAGCACAGACTTTTCTACGGGCGCCCTATCCTTCGCTGTGCGACGCGGCTATGAAGCGACCTTAGCCTGCATAGAAGAGTTGAGAGAGCAGATCGGTCCCTGGCGAGCTGACTCGGCCGCATTAGCCCGGCACCGACAGCAGTTGCGTCAGTACAGAAACCGTCCGATTCCTATTAGCACTGTGAGTTTTCATCCAGCCCATCCTGCCCAGAAGTTTTTCTATCGGCAAGTGCTGGGCATAAAGCCAGGTGAGACTCTAACCATAGATAGGCTGCGGCGTCGCCTGTTCATGCTCAGGAGAGCCTCTTCATTTTACAGTCTTTTCCCAGAGTTTATCCCAGACTCTCAGTTTGCGAACAAGTCAAACCTCACTGTGCTGGTTCGCCCTCGTGGTGATGCATTTCTGAGGGTGGGGTTAGGGGTATTCTCTCCGTCTGGGTATGCTATTCAGGTGGGAGCTCGCATAGAGAAAGTCTGGTGGGCGGGATGGGAAGGAGAAGCTTTACTCACCCAAGGTTCCTTCGCTCAAGGCGTGGAGTTTCGGTTACGCATTCGTCCGCCTTTACCCTTAGACATCCGCTTATTCGGTGAGACCCAAATCAATCGGTTTATTTACCAGCAACTCGGCAGTTATTGGCTTCCACTTCCCAGACAAGCCGGTGTATTCACAAGTACAGACTTCTTCGGAACCGGCATTCAGTTTGCTATAAAGCGATTCGAAGCCCAGATTGGTGTAGGCCGTTATTCCATATTAGATAGCTACAACGAATCTGGCGTAGAGACTGAGGTACGGTCACTGACAAACTATTTACGCCTACTCGTAGATACCGAAGATGATCGCCAATATCCCACCGCAGGCAGTAGAATTTATGCGGCTATTTACCTCAATCATGCCCTTGAAAAGCCCTATTTTGCTCAGGCACCGTACGCACAAGCCCAGCACTTTTGGCCTCAGGCTGTATTGCGCTACCGTCAGAGCTTGTCTGTCTTAAGAGCCTTTAGTATGGGCTTCCGAATAGAGGGAGGACTTTCGCTTCAGGTGCCTTATGCTGATTCGGTTGCTGCCATCTTAGCCTCCCCCAGCTTTTATCCTTTTCCAGAAAGTGCTACCCTGTACTTGCCCCAACTGTATCAAAGGGGCTTCGCCGCTCTGGGAGGACATCTAACCATTCGTCTCAGACAGAAGCTCTTTCTCAGAGCAGAGGGATATATTCATCAGGCATTTCTGAACATGGAGTTTCCGAGCATAGAACAGCCCCAGGGAAAGCTTATTCTTCCCACGACTCTGAAAGATATCCCCCCTATCCAGCGTTACCTCATGGCAGGTATTTTCTACCGAACATTCATAGGTCCTCTCGGAGCGTTTATTTCCTATTATGACAGACAGCCACAGCCCCTGAGGATATTTCTTCATCTTGGCTACACGAGATTTTTAGAGCGCCCATGGCAGTAAAAAATCATCTACCTTTGCGAAGATGAAAGCCATATTGCACCTTACAGACTTCTCTGAAGTCGCTCAAAATGCGTATGCTTACGCAATAGCCCTGGCTAAAAAGTATGGCGCAGAGCTTCATATAGCCCATATATATGACCGCCCATATGCCAGTATTGCTTATCAAGGAGGGCTCTCTGCAATAGTCGATGCAGAGATGGACTCAAAAATCCGCAGAGAGCTCATCAAACATTTAGAAAACTACGCTGCTTCCACTTCAACTGATGGCGTACGGGTCTTACTCCACCTTTGGGGAGACCAAACAGTCTGGCGACCCGACCAATACATAGATAAGGCGCCTAATACTGGCTTAATCGTGATGGGCACTCGCGGCGCTACAAGCCTATGGCATGGTGGCCTCTTCGGAACGAATACAGCTCGGCTGATTCGGCACAGCCCTGTACCAGTACTCGCCATTCATCCGAAAAACTCGTATTCAGACTATCAGAAAGTTCTCCTACCAATAGACATTTTTGACGATTCCGCCATCTATCTCATCCAATCCGCAGTAGATTTCCTGCATCCATGGAAGGCAATGAAAGTCGTTCTGCTGGTGATAAATACACCCTATGTCTTCTATGACACACCATCAATAGACAAGTTCTTGGCAGAGGTCAAAAATACTCTCCGGCACCCGAATATGGAACTTCGGGTATATAACGACATCTCCGTAGAAGAAGGCCTGCGACAAGCCATGGAGGCTGAAAAAGCTGACTTACTCGTGATGGGAACTCACGCCCGCAAGGGGCTGGCCCAGCTTCTTTTTGGCAGCATAACCGAAAATGTGGCGCAACATTTACAATATCCCCTGCTGGTATTTCCTCCCAAGCAAAGCTAACTGCAAGTTCCCATAGAGAAGCTATACAACCACGCCAAGCCGACCTTACCAAAGTAAGGGGGGGCATCTGAGATGCCCCCCGCTCAATTTTTGGAGTACCTCTATGTCTGTGCTCTACGGCTACGGGACGAGCTTAAGGAGCTTCATGGAAGTCTCCTCCCCATTTTTGACAAACTGGAGAGTATAAACCCCAGTTGCCCAGTGCCGAACATCTACCCGAACTTCATGAAATCCTGTGGGATAGACCTGAGGCGTGATGTATGAAACCAACGCGCCCTTCGCATCGTATATCCGAACCCCGACATACTTTTCGTCAAACAGACTAAACTGAACCGTGAGAAGCTCGGAGACTGGATTCGGAAATGCTCTGATAAATTCCTGAACAACTGGATTCTCTGATGAGAACTTGACCTCTGCGACATTACTATACACAATCTGTCCTCCCTGGTGCTCGCTCATTACACGATACAGATTGGCTGCCTCAAAGCTCGGGAAGCTGTCCAACCATGTGAAGCTCGTGGCGCCTTGGACATCATGTCTATAGATGGATACCCACCCCGTATCTACCCGTTTTTGAAGAACCGCATACTGGATGGGGACATTCGTTTGCCAGAAAAGACGGGCATGAGCTTCAGGGGTTGGGTAAGCCGCTAACACGCTCTGAATAGCAGGTAGCGGTGAGCAGTTAATAACATTGACGCTTTGCTGGACCGTATCGGGACAAGCACCGGGCGCGCTCACGACCATGGTGATGGTCTTCGTACCTGGTGTGCTCCAAGTGCAGGATTGGGAGCTACCCGAGTTCCAAGTTGTACCATTATCGCAGCTCCACTGGACATTTCCGCCAATCACAGGTGAGCTGGAATAGACCTGAAACTCGCCAAATGTGGGGGCATTTGCTGCCTGCACATCAAACTCTAAACGCCACAGCTGCGCAAAGATAACTTGAGTCTCTGTAAAGACACCGCTGTCGTATACATAGGTACTCGGTGCGAAGGAGAAAGTTTTAGCCAGCTTCCATCCGGAGCCGTCATTGTAGTACAGACGAGCGCGTCGGGGAATGCGCTGAGATGCATTTACACAGGTCTGACACGCCCAAAATACGACTCTATTTACGCTGCGTGGAATAGGATAGCGCCACATAGCCCACTGAGTACCAGCGCCAGTATTATTTGCGGTCCATGCCGTGCCGTTTTGATACACCCCATCCCCAAGCTGGGCGAAGTTGGCTGTTTGAACCGAAGAGAAGGTGAGCTGGGTCATATTAGGAACCGACCCATGCGTACCGAAGCTGCTGATGAGAGTTCCAAAGCTGGGTTGGCTGGGACCAGATATTAGGGTTTGATTGGTGAAAGTGACAGGCTGCCCCGTACAATACGGGATGGGACTGATAGAAAACTGACCATTCAAGTGGGGCAGGGCAATAGCCGCTACTGGTACTCTCTCTGAGGCGCAGGAGTTCTCTACCCAATACACCTGCGACTGGGAGAGAGGGGAAATGACAAGCGTAGGTGTATTGGAAGCAATAGGAGTACCACCAGAGGAAGAGGTATACCAGTTAGAAGGAAGTCCCGCTTGGAGTGTCAAGGAGCTACCAGCACATACGGCGGTATCTTTTTCCTGAGCCAAAAAGTTAGTCGTATAAGCTGTCGCAGCTCCATCATACGGTCCGCCAACAATAGGAAGAGGACATCCACCGAGAAGTACTCGCGTCGCAGACCCATCATATGGCCCCCCTGCGTAGCTAAGAGTAGGACAGCTCGCTAACAATACCCCACTCGCTGAACCATCATATGGACCTCCCGCATATGGCAGTTCAGGAGGAGGACAATTTATAATAGAAGCAACGGCGGAACCATCATAAGGCCCTCCAGTGTACTGCGTGATTGGCCAACATATAGCACCCACAAACGCCGTAGCAGAACCATCATACGGACCGCCGGCATAGCTAAGCGTAGGGCACGCAGCTACAACTACCATGGTTGCAGCCCCATCATAAGGCCCACCATTCACTGGAAAAGGACAATCACCACCAACAAATGCCGTAGCAGACCCATCATACGGCCCACCGGCATAGCTAAACGTAGGACATGCAGCCACAACTACCATCGTCGCAGCCCCATCATAAGGCCCACCTTCCACCGGCAAAGGACAAGCACCACCAACAAATGCCGTAGCAGACCCATCATACGGACCTCCAGTGTAACTCAGAGTGGGACAACTCGCCACCAATACTTGAGTCGCTGAGCCATCATATGGACCGCCAGCCCTTGCGGGCCACACCACATCAAACTCTATACAGAATGTAGAGTCACACAGAGTGCCATTGACGA
The DNA here is from genome assembly GCA_025057135.1 of Bacteroidia bacterium. GTDB lineage: Bacteria > Bacteroidota > Bacteroidia > SpSt-205 > SpSt-205 > SpSt-205. Next base: position 55,815 of record JANWXY010000022.1, read on the forward strand.
CGGTAATACATACACGCTTTCGTCCGGGTATAGTATAACTCACAGGCGGAGGGGTGGCGCCTATGTAGTCTAACTGGGAAGCTCCACATCCAGCAGTACCATTTGCGCAGAAGTTCCAGTAAATATTTGCCCCGGTTCCATTTACAGTGTCGGTATAGGTAGGAGTAAAGGTGATCGGCACACCGAGCGGGACAGGGGAAGTAGGACTCATAGCCACACTTACCCCAGGTGTAGGATAGATAATCAAATAGCGGCAGGCTGTATCTGATTGTGTGCCGTTACTCACACCTAAGCACACGAGGTATGTATCTGGCACCGCATACATGTGCTGAGGTTGGAAATGGGTAGAGGTATTCCCATCGCCAAAGAGCCAGTAGTATTGTACGCCCGGTCCGACTGAGGAGTAGTTTAGAAACTGGGTAGGCTGCCCAAAACAAGAGCCAACATAGTCAAAGTTCGCTCTTGGCTTTCCAGGATCTGGGGGAATACAGGTCTGCAGAATAGGATTCGCTGTTACATTTACGGTGATATCCCCCGTCGCCCACTCTGGCATTACGATCTGTACCCAGAAACTCTTGAATGGCGGACGGCATTTTAAGTGTAGCGTTACATATGTACCTTCGGCGACGCACTCCTCCTGATTCATCGTACTGCAGTCTCCCGTAAGTACCCGATATAGAACCTGACTACCCAGAGCCGTAGTGTTTTCTATAATCTGCACATCAAAATCCATTGTGTCAGGCGTGAGGTTATTTACTAACACCCACGCAGACTTCTTACCCACTGGGGTGCCAAAGCATGCCATGATAGTGTCGGCTTCTCCAGCTCCCTCTCCAATAGTAAAGCAATTGATAAACAGATTGGCTGAATAAGGACCACCTGCAGCAGCCACAGGTATCATCACAGAGTCTTGACAAAAGTCCCCTGGATGTCTCTGGAGCCATATGCGAGGGATTACCAGCCCCAAATGATTACATCCTGTGAACATAATGTAGTACCGTCCCGGCCGAATACATCCTCGACCCCAGTAGCGGTAACCCAAGCTAGGATGGGTTTGCCACATGCCCGTCAGCGGGACCCGAACTAACCCTGTGGACGAAGAGTCCCCAGGTACAGCTTGGTAGTAAAGCTGAATATCGTCAGGATTGTAGTTATACTGACTGACGCCAGGGCGGTCATAGTTTAGGAAGATGTAGCCAGTGATGGCTGACTCAAACGCGTACCAGATAGTATGATTCCCACAGGTATTCTGGTCCGTCGGGTCCTTGGTCGCACAGGCGAGATCGCCCTGACAGCCTGTGTAAGTACCTGATGTTAGAGGGAGCCAGGTATACGGAGCATCACACTGAGAAGTAGGATTTCCAGTGATTACGTTTGCTTGTGAGTAATGGTTATACTGAACAGACCAGCCGGGCAGAGGTTCATATCTAACCTCCACCTGGATTTGAAGATTAGGTTCTTTGCCACATGTATTACGCTCCACAACTACGTAATACCTCGTAGGCGGCGGGGGGTTGCACACATCTCGTATGAATGACACTGCATTAGATTGAGAACAGCACCACCAGCCCTGAGAGCTTGTGACAAAAGAGAGGCCTTGCGCTATCGTGGAATCCACCGAACCAGGAAACGCCGAAGGGGGATCATTACTGCTATACACGGCAAAAGCTGGCTGAGCACCGCCACTAGTCAAGTTGGTCACTCGGACGTGTACTCTTCCACTTCCCGCCACTACAAACGTAAACCAGAGATTTCGTCTTCTATCCACAGGTAGTACAGCAGGAGGAGCACTAGACGGGGTGGTGTTATCCACCGTACCTATGGGGCAGTTAGCTGCCGGATCACTACTGAAGGCATCCGTTGTACAAAATATAAAGTCTGTACTTGCAGGACGACCATAAGGACCGAGAGGATCAAGTGGATTACCGGCATACCACTGATCATTCAGAGGTATAGTACCAAAGTCATAGGCATTTCGTGCATAGTTGGAGCGGGAAAATCCCACAGAGTCCACATAAATCGTTGGAGTGTAAGTCCAACCGATACAGCCATCTCCTGCGAAGGTCACAAGAGTATAAGTACCAGGAGGCACCCAGCATATGTGCCCCGTACCCGTGAAACAATCGTGAATGATAGTATAAGGGGGCGTAATAGCAGTAATATCCCCTTGATACAAACGGGAAGAGCTATAACAGCCACTCTGATGGATAATGAGATAGCTTGGACGAGTGACAGAAAACACTCTATAGCTCACTCTATTCTGCCCCCCACCGCACGGGGTGATTCCTGCAGGAAAAGGCAGGTTATTAGCACAGCTCCAAAACTCCCAGTCCAGCGTATAGCTACGATGTTGATTGGGGGCATAGACATAATCTGGAACCCAGTCTAAATTTCCAGGGCGGTCAGCCGTAGTAAAAGTTCCAAACTTCTGCACCCTCGGGTCCCGTGAGATAGTAAACCAGATACGGTTGCCTATGGCTCCACCTCTCCCACTTGTGTAGGTAGGGTTACTGTAAGTGCCTCCGACCGCATACACTACGAAGGTATACCAGCCTGGCTGCATACATGCCGTATATCCTCCGTGGCAGTCCATGAAAAGAGAGGTAAGGGTATTATCACTTATTCTTCCGCGGAAAGTGCGCCAGCCTGTAACCCCAAGTTCGGGCCAGGCAACGTAGGCATATTGAGGAGAAAAAGTCACCAAGCTCGGCTCCGCGATATATACTTCCCAGTAAAACTGCTTCGTAGCTCCGCCACAAGGCGCATAGCCTAATATGGTCAAAGGATTATTGTGACAGGTAACTCGGGTCCACGTCGCGGTCAAAGAGTGGGTAGTACCTCCTATGGTACCCACCTCTTCAACATTTGGACGAGGGTCAGGACTTCCGGGTAGACTTACAGGGGCGGTTGGCGTGTAAAATCGCCGCTCTCCGGGGGGGAATACATGAAAGCGAAACCATGGACGGTCTCTTTCTCCGATATCTGAATTGTCTCCAAAGCTAACCAGTGTATAATAACCTGGGGTGACGCAAACCTTGACTGGATAATAAAGGTCTTGACAGCCCACTTGGTCAATCAAGTTCTGAATATATCCTCCCACTATGGGTTCTATGCGAGCATCACCCCTGTAAAGCCTATATTGAAACCGCCACCAGTTCCCCCCGCCTATCTCTAAAATTCCTTCTTGGTCTATTCTGATAATCCGATAAATAGCACGATTATTTCCAGCACCACAAACGCTTCCCGCCGGTAAAACTGTGGTCCTACAATCCAAGGTATCCCAGGTAGCGTAATAAGTTACTCCGGGGGTCAGAGGGGCGCCATTATTGATAGAGTCAGCCTCCTGCGGGCGATTATGTAAGCCAAAAAGCTGCTGGGGAGTGGAACCGAGCTGTACGCGAAAGTTAACAGGTAGTCCCAGAGCAGTATAAGGAGCCCAACATGTCCGCCATAAAGCTGAACGATTAATCCGAGCAAGCACCTGTACAGTATAAGTCCCTGCTGTCAAGCAGTTTATCCAGCCATCATTATCAACTGTGGCGCGCAGAGTGAGATTACACCCATTTACGGCAGGTGTGCCCTCAAATATCCTAAAACGCACCGTACCCATGCAGTACCACCACCACCACGGATGGGAATACCAGAAGCGCACATGCGCCGCACCAGTCAGTGTGAAAGTATAATATAGAGCCAAATCAAAATCTCCTATGGTATCATCAGGAGTCACTGCGCTACCGAAGGCGCTGCAGGGATTATTGGCAATACGACTTTGGCATCCCCAGAAATCGCTTACCGTATAGGTGGGACCAAAAGATAGAGTCCCTAACTGATGTGTGGTTGGAATGCTCAAAGGATTATAAGAAATAGCCGGCTGGCTACCTCGCTCATACAGACGCAGCCGAACTCTATTAGAGTAACTGGTTCTACCTAAGATTTTGATAGAGTAGTAGGTATTCGGCTGGAGCTGGCACAATATATCATAACGGGCACTCGTACTGCTATTATTCTGAACCATAGGGATGCAGCCCTGGATGAGCGTCAAGCCAGATGCAGAATCGGTCAGCGCATTACCCTGATAAATGAAAAGGCGCCACTCTCTTGGGGAGGGATTGGAGCTATTCCATGGGTCTTCCATGAACTCTATGCCCACCCAATCCACATGGGCATCAGTTCTGAACACATGCCAAGTGGACTTACTCCAGCTTGAGTCATTATCGCAAATGGCCTCGCCCTGGCTTACAGATTGACAGGCATAATCGAAAGTAACATCTTTCCGTAGAACTGCACTGGAAGAGGTATTGAGCACTCCAAGATTTTGCGCCGTAGCCATATGATCGTACTCTGCCTCAGCGCCTGCGCTGATGGAAGGGGCAGAAACAATCAGCTCCAAGAATATCTCACCACTCGCTGCGAGGTTGGCTCCCACCTGGACCATATACCATCCCCTTTGAAGGCAAGCATGAGTATAACCCTCCATGAGGACTATCGGAGGGTCTACCCGCTGCGCTGCGCCTGGCAGACAGGTAGTGCCCCGATATAAAGTCCATCCTGCATGTGTAGGGTCAATAGAAATTCCCACCTGACGGAGGATTATTCGCACAGTGCGAGTAGTTGGAAGGTAGAAGCGATACCAGACAGACTTACC
>JANWXY010000047.1 GCA_025057135.1 Bacteroidia bacterium
ATCCCCATCTCCATCCCGGTAGCGTATAACTATCAATAGCGAACCAAACTCCTGTACTTGCTGGGGCGTTATGCGGACAAACTCTATCTCAGGCGTTATGGAAAATATGATAGGATCACGCTTACACGAAACGAAAGCCAACAGGGCTGAGGCTAAAAGACGCCTTAGGACCATTTCATGCGTTGGAGAAACTGATCATTTATGATGAGCAGCTCCTTGGTAGCCACGCTCTCGGGAGGGAGCCATAGTGGTATTTCCTTTTGGATAGCTTCTTTCAGAGAAGCAATGTAACTTTCCCTCTGAACGAGAGGGATTTCTGTCAGCCAGGGCAGGCTTTCTATCGGCGCATTTATGTCTGCAATAGAGACCTGAGCTTGCGAAGCTTTAGCTATCATCTCAATGCCTTCAAGAGTAGATTTTACAGTCTGCATAACCCGTTCATAAGCGGTAAAATAGGCAATACCGATATGGAGAAAGCTCTTGCTATCATATGCAGTTATCGGGAATGGCTCTAAGAAGGCAATCAGTATGAGTCCGGTTAGACCTGTGGAGGTGTAGTATGGAATGATTACCCAATAATGTTCATCTTGGCTGAGTCCGAGGTCCGAAGCGGAGTAGCAGCCAGCTTTTCTGCTTTGTTCCAGCCCTACTTCGGTGGAAGGGGGTAAACTCCAGTCCGCAGGGAAACTGAGGTTTGATTTTTTCCCAATCCACGAGAATAGCGTCCGCCAGTGCGTGTCTTCCCTAAAAAGTATGACGCTCCCTTCTCCATGGAAATACTGCGTCAGCTGAGCGAGAAAGATACGGGATAAGCTGCGTAGGTTAGCTGGTATAGCAGCCGCCATCAGGGTAAATAGGTCAATAACAAAGTTTTGATTATCTGTCTGTTTGGCTAAAAGCTGCTGGGCGCGATGCATCTCCTCTTGCGTAACGGCCAGCTCTTCTAAGTTTTGGCGCAACTCTTCTTCTCTGGTGATAAGCTCTTGATTCTGAACTTGGGACTTTTCTAAGAGAGCTTGGATGTATCGCCGAGAGCGTATGCTTTGTAAATATGCTGCCCACTTGTACAAGAAGTCCTGCCACACCGGCTGACTCAGGGTGGAAAGCACATCCCCTTCTGATGCGATACACCAGACGCCTTCTACTTGGTCTTGGTACAGAAGGGGTACGGCTGAGATATTGATTTCCGTATCTTGTATAAGTGATGAAGAGACTAAGTTTCCAAGCGATTTAGTAGAAAATCTTTCGGATAGTGCGCGCCTTTCCTTGACTACCTGTCCTAAGAAGCCTTCTTCTGAGGTAAATCTTTCAGGAATAGGTGCCCCAGATATACCCGAACCGGTTTCGTAGATGTAGAGCTCGTGATTTACTGCGTCGCAAATGTAAAGTAGGCTTGCGCCGGCGTTTAGATTAGTACAGAGTTTAGCTTGGATTGTCTCTAATACATCTTGTAGTCTCTCTTCGGGTACCGGGACGAGTAGGCCGTCCAGAGCGTCTATTGATTTAGCTGTTTCCACCATAGTAAAGTTATACAGATATTCGCTTACGATGCTCTCTAAGGATGCGCCAGAGAATCGGACCTGTGGTCAATATGACCATACCCACTATGATCCAGCCGTAGTATTCTTGAACCCAAGGGATGTTGCCCAGAAAATATCCCGTCGTGACAAGTACGAGGGGCCAAGACACTGAACCTATGAGACTCATGAGGAGAAATTTCTGGTAGGGCATCTGGATTACGCCTGCCAGTAGCGGAGCGAATGTGCGTATGATAGGCAGAAACTTGCCCAGTATAAGGATCGTAGAACCGTATTTTCGGTAAAAGTTGCGGGTCACTTCTGCGTATTCTGGTCGGAAGAAGAAACTTTTCGGGCGGTTGAAAAATGCCCGACCAGCGCGCCAGCCTATCCAGTAGCCGCTCTGATCACCTAATAGAGCAGCACCCGCTATTACAGCGACTACCATTTCCATGGGTAAATGGATTACTTTCACTGCTGTCAGCAGACCTGCGGTAAAGAGCAGAGAGTCGCCCGGGAAAATGATGCCTATCAGTAGCCCTGTCTCGGCAAAGACTACTGCTGCAAGCAAACCAATCCCACCAAAGTAGATGATCGTCTTTGGACTGAAGAGGTCAAGCATGAGGTACCAGCTTAGCGTCGCCCCACAACTCTTCTAACCTATAATAGCGTCGCGCTTCTGGTGAGAGCACATGTATCACTACATCTCCCAAATCTAATAGTATCCACTGTCCTACCTCATAGCCCTCTACCCGATAGCCGATTCGTTCGCCCTCTGCGATCTTGAGCTGCTCAATGATCGCCTCTACGATGGCTTGGGCTTGTCTGTCAGACTCAGCTGTCGCTACAACGAAGTAATCACAGAGAATATACTGCAGTTCGCGTAGGTCCAAAGTGACGATATCTTCCGCCTTCTTGTCTGAAAGGACTCTGAGGGCCAGGGATAGCCTCTCTGTCGTAGGGAGTACCTTTGAGGACTGCTTTACCATGTCTGAACAAATATAACCTTATTTATCCCTGTGAAGGGATAGCAGCAAACTTAGCTGGTGTGGATGGAGTGCGTATAAGCAAGCGTTGGAAGTTTGTTACCTTCGCTCTATGGGATTTAAGGTACGAGTAGAAGCTCTGCGTGAAGCTTTGGGCCGAGTTTTGCCTGTTGTTCCCTCACGATCCTTGTACCCTGTCACGCAGAATGTACTTCTGTATCAGAGTGGGGACACTTTGGAGATAAGAGCTACTGATCTAGAGATTAGCGTGCGTACCGTCCTGAATGTAGTTCCTGAGGAGGGGGACGCCATACGGATTGCTTTGCCGCCGAAGCCGCTTACAGACCTGCTCAAGGGGTTTTCTGACGATGAGGTTGTTTCGGCTGCCCAGTCTAACTATACCCTCCAGCTGACATCTGCATATGGGAGTTATGAGTTTGGAGGTATAGCGGCGGAGGAGTTTCCAGCTTTTCCAAGTGTGGGGGACATTGGAGCAGTATCTTTTTCCATAGACCTTCTGGATGAAGTTGTATCGCAGACAGCTTTTGCGGCAAGTAAAGATGATGCTCGCATCGCACTGACAGGTGTGTATTTTGATTTCCAAGAGACTCATACAAACTTTGTAGCTACGGATGCGCATACGCTAGTCAGATTGAAGCGGGAGGATATCCGGCTGAGTGATGCTCCTAAGCTTCTCCTTCCTGTGCGCGCTCTGCAGTCTCTCCAGCAGTCTCTTAGAGGCTTGCCTTCTGGGGATGTTCTTACGCTCTACCCGACGGATGGGCAGGCACTTTTTCATCATCCTATATTAGATATGGTCTGTCGTCTGATAGATGCGCGTTATCCTGATTATCAAAGCGCTATTCCACAGAAGCCGCCGTATATGGCGCGCATCAGCACGGATGCTTTTCGTAGGGCTCTGCGTCGCTTAGTCGTACTTAGCGACCGTACTTCTAATCTGGTTCGGCTAAGTTTTGAAGGCAATACTCTCACTATCAGTACTGAGGATGCCATGCAAAATCGCTCTGGTAAAGAGACACTTCCTTGCACTTACGAAGGACCCGATTTCAAGATAGCTTTTCGTGGTAGCGTTATCAGCGGCGTCATAGACCATTTGCAGTCCCCTGATTTTATCCTGCGCATGGAAGCTCCTGGGCGAGCAGTGATAGTGGAACCCGATCCGCAGACTCCACCTACGGAAGCTTTATTCCTTGCCATGCCCCTCATCATGTGATTCTGTACGGCGGCGGCGATCATGCGCTCGGGCTCTGGGAAGCCATACAACAGCTCGGGCTGCCTTTTCATGGATTTTTTGATGACGGAGAGGGGCCATTTGTGCTACCAGAGGAGTTTCATCTCGGACCGTATGATTCGGGGGTATATGCCTCCGTGCCGATTATCATTGCTATCACAGATAATGTCATTCGGCGCAACTTATCCCTCCGAGTCAAGCACCCTATAGCGCCCCCGTTGATTCATCCGAAGGCTTATGTATCGCCCTCTGCTTCTTTGAGCTCTGGGGTAGTCGTACTCCCAGGGGCTGTGATACACAGTCGGGCTGAAATCGGTCCTCATGTGATTATTAACTCTGGCGCAGTCGTAGAACACTTTGTTAGAATAGGGGCATTTGCTCATCTCTCCTCCAGAAGTGTGGCAGGCTGCCGAAGTGAGATAGGCGAAAGCTGCTTTATTGCTACCGGGGCGATTATCGCTCCTAATGCTCGGGTAGGTGAAGGATGTATCGTTGGGGCAGGCAGCCTTGTTTTGCGCGAGCTGGCCCCCTTCACGAAAGCTTGGGGCGTTCCTGCTAAGCCGCAGGAAATGAGTTTTTAAGGAGAAGAGGCGCTTCAACGAGGCAGGGTTGCTGCACCTCCCCGTAGGCTGTATATATCGCTGCGTCCTGTTTTTCGCCGTAGTGCATAAGCTATTTGCCGACTGCGATTACCCGCTTCGCACACGATAACTATCGGTGATGAAGGCAAATCCCATGTGTCCCATTTGTACCACGCATACGATATGCTTGGAACGATCAGAGGAGACATTCTTTCTTCTCGGATATCAATCCAAACGGCCGACTGCATCTGCAGGGCAGTCTCGGCTGGGATTTCCATTCCGATTTCAGGGAGATTGTGACGAGGGAGTATCTCAAAAACCTCACTTTTCCCAGTTCTCAGGTCTATGCGGTAGAGGAGGTTTTTGATGAAAGAAGCGGGGTCAGCTAAGTATTGGGCAGCGAGGGCAGCCTGCCAGCTTCCGATAATCCCCGGTAAGGCGCCTATGACACCAGCTTCACTGCAGGGGGGGCTATCGGCGCTTTCGCCAAATAGTTCTTTATAGGACACCTCTGCCAGTAAAGCTACCTGACCTTCCCATTGGAATATCGCTCCATATACCCATGGTTTGTGGAGAGTATAGGCAGCTTCGTCTATGGCGAGGCGGCTTTGCAGGTTGTCTGTGCCATCTATCCAAATAGAAGCTGTTTTCCCCACCCGCTGTAAAAAATCACTATCTGCCCATATAGGGTACTTTTCTATCACGAGGTCTGGTCGGAAACTGAGCAGGTACTCAGAGAGTGCATCCACTTTTAACCGACCGATACTGGTAGGGGGATACAGCGGTTGTCGGTGAAGGTTTTCTTCTGCAACGGTATCCGGGTCGGCGATGATAAGTCGTCCGATACCCATTGCGGCTAAGTATAGCGCGGCTGGACACCCTAAGCCCCCAACTCCAACTATTAGTACAGTCGCATTCCGAATCGCAGACTGCCGCCATCCTGGCAGACGGCTCTGAGCAAGGTATCTACGGTCCGACGGAAATTCGGCTCGTTCTGCGCTCATACTCCCAGATTATCAGGCGGTATTTTTCGCAGTTTGGAGGAAGGGTGTAAAGGTTCAGAATCCCTTTATGCTCTCCTCGGGGAGGGGTGTTGCGCTGATAATCGTTACATAGCTTCACTAAATACTGGGCAGCATCATAGCCCTGGGCATGGAAGAAAGATACTCTGGGTACATGTTGAAGGCGTAGTTTTTTAGTGAAAGAGTCCCACTCGGCGCTATCTGGCACAAATGATTGCGGCATCCGAATGCGTAAGCGAGGATAATCTGTAAGATTGGTATGCTTGAAAAGTCCCCAACTTTCTAATCCGATGACGAGGGGAGTATCAGGCAGATTGCGAAGTGTATGGAGCGCATAATTGACAAGGTCCTCCTGTGAGAAAAAAAGCCCGTACCAGTCTAACTTACCGAGGGAGTCTCGGAGCGCTGTCCATGTTTGAGCCATTTCTGCGAGGGTACTGGGAATTTCAAACAGGGGGGCATACCAGCGGCGACGAAACCCCTCTGCTACGGCTTTGCCCTGTGGATCACCAGAGGTATAAAATATAGCCCCGCGTCTTAGACTTCTTTTTGATAAAATATCTGCCAACTGCCATCCGACACACTCGCCCGGTATAGTAAGCGGCACGGTTAAGCGTCGCTGGGGATAGGCAGGATTGATTGGGACGAGGTGCCATACTTCTTTGCGTTCGCAAAAGTCAGCAATTGTTTGATTGAGCGTCCATGAAACTTCCCCAATAATCACATGAGGTGGTGTGCTATCCCATGTAGCAAGCAAGCTTTGTATGCGTAATGGATCGCGCTCTGAGTCTTCTACTTCTATTCGCCAAACGGGATACAGTGAGCGTACATCTGATAGCCCAGCTTCAAATCCGCGCCAGAACTCCAAAAACGGAGAGGAACGCTCTTGATTGGCCATGAGAGGAAGAAGAAGAACTACTCGGAGGGTCTCTGGGGGTAGCTCTCGTACTAAGCTGTCCCAACGCAGACTGTCTGGGACGGAGTCGCATCTATCAGTATAAATGCTTTCCCAGAGTGGCCAGAGCCTCCACTCACAACTTTGTCTCATCTGATAGAGGAGAGACGGAAGAAAATAGGGGTACAGGGTAGAATTCCCTTCAATAAGGTAGCCCCATAAGCTACCCAAATCATTTTCATGCCAGAAAAAGTACTCCAGACGGCGCTCTACCGCTGCTCGTAAGTCGGGAGGAGTATTTGGGTCCTCCAGCAAGGTTCGGAGGAGGTACAAGCCGCTATGGCGAGTGAGGTAACTTTTGAGAAGGCGGTCCGCCCGCCAGAAACTCGCCTCAAAAATAAGGGGCGAACGGGGCTTACGTTGCGATAGTGCGTACCATTCTCGGAGGGCGTCTTTTTCTCGCCCGCTCTTAAGCGCAAAGTAGCCTTGTAGGAGAGCGGCTTCCTGGCGAACTAAGCTGTCCGGATGCTCTCTCGCCTGAGCTAAAAGCCGTTGAGCATTCACAGTAAGTCCTCGCTGGATAGCTTCATAAACCTCAGGCAACGGGGATGGGCGCTGAGCCCATATGACAGGCATCAGAAGTGTAAATGCTCTTAGCAACCAGCACGGAGCGCTCTGAACTGAAAGTTTAGCTATCTTATTCCCACTCAATGGTAGCTGGGGGCTTAGTGGAAAGGTCATAGACGACACGGACGACATTAGGCACCTCGGCTAAAATACGACGAGCAGCCTCAAAAAGCAGCTCTTGCGGCAGGGCGGTAGGATCAGCTGTCATGCCATCTGTGCTATTTACTGCTCGTAGAGCGATTGTTTCTCCGTATCGGCGCTGGTCACCCGCTACACCCACAGACTTCTGAGGGAGTAGCACAGCGAAGGCTTGCCATGTGCGGTCGTACCAGCCATGTGCTTCTAATACCTGTAGGAAGATCGCATCTGCTTGACGCAAGCGATTCACGCGTTCAGGAGTGATTTCGCCTAAGATGCGCACGGCTAATCCAGGTCCAGGAAATGGATGACGCCTAAGGAAGGCCTCAGGCAGCCCCAGTTTTCGTCCGAGAGCGCGAACTTCATCCTTGAAAAAAAGGCGTAAAGGTTCTACGAGCTCCAAAGCTAACTTTTCAGGTAATCCCCCGACATTATGGTGTGACTTGATAGTGGCAGAGACGCCTGTTCCACTTTCCACTACGTCGGGGTAAATCGTTCCTTGAACTAAGTAGCGTACCTCGGGGAGCTTTTGAGCTTCCTTTTCAAATACTTCTATAAACAGGCGACCGATGGTCTTGCGTTTCAGCTCGGGGTCGGTGATGCCATTCAGGGCGGAGAGGAATAGCTTCTCAGCGCATACCCGCTGAACAGGCAAGCCTACCTGCTGATAGGCATTGAGGACAGCTTCTACTTCCCCTGCCCTTAGAAGTCCTGTATCCACAAATACCCCGTGAAACCTTTCTCCGATTGCTCTATGAACCAGAAGGGCCGCTACGGTGGAGTCAATGCCGCCAGAAAGAGCCCCTATGGCATGCCCATCAGGCATTTGTCTCTGGAGGGAAGCAATGACACTATCTATTTCGGCTTCGGGGCGCCAGTCGCCCTTGAAACCGCAGATTTCATACAGAAAGTTGCGAAGTATAGTTGCGCCTGCTTCGGTATGCGCTACTTCTGGATGAAACTGCACCGCATACACAGACCGGTCCGCTATCTCATAAGCCGCATAAGGAATGTCAGCCGTGCGAGCTAATGCTTTGGCCCCCCTGGGCAGCTGGATAATGGTGTCACTGTGGCTCATCCAGACTCTGGAGGAAACCGGCATGTCTCGCCATAGAGGCGAATGGGCTATTAGCTCTAACTGTGCGGGTCCATATTCTCTTGCGTGGCTCTCAGCTACGGCTCCTCCAGCTTTAGCGGCGAGCCACTGCGCACTATAGCAGATAGCTAAACTGGGCCGCTGTCCTATCCAACTCTCTGGGAGAGGCGGCCCTTCGGAGGCGGATGCATGACTCCCTGAGAAGATGATCCCCCGAACTTCTGGGGGAATAGCTTCTGGGAGTCTATTCCACGGTAATAGTTCTGCATATACGCCCAGCTCCCGTGCCCGCCGCACTATAAGCAGGCTATACTGGGAGCCAAAATCAACTACCCATAACTTTTCCACTCAACTATTTCGGGCTGCGTGAAAGTTTCTTTCAGCCTGCTCCCAGTTCACGACATTCCACCAGGCCTTGACATAATCAGCCCGACGGTTCTGATAACGCAAATAGTAGGCATGCTCCCACACATCTAAGCCAAGTATAGGTTGGCCTTTGAATTCACTAATGTCCATGAGTGGATTGTCCTGATTAGGGGTGGAGCCAATTTCCAGTTTGCCATCGCGCCATACGAGCCATGCCCATCCTGAGCCGAAGCGTCCCAGAGCAGCTGCGGTAAATTTTTCCTTGAAGGCATCAAAGCTGCCAAAAGTCTGCTGAATCGCTTCAGCGAGCTGACCTATGGGCTGACCTTGTCCCTTGGGGGTAAGTAAAGGCCAGAAAAAGCTATGATTCCAGTGGCCCCCCCCATTATTCCGCACCGCCACGCGTATATCCTCAGGCAGTTTTCCGATGCTGGATAGTATCTCCTCAAACGGCTTAGCTGCCCAATCAGGGTATTTCTCTAAGGCAGCCTTGAGATTAGTGAGGTAGGTGCCATGGTGCTTCTGATGATGGATCTCCATCGTCATCTGGTCTATATGCGGTTCTAACGCATCGTATGCGTACGGCAAGCTTGGTAGTACGAACTCCATAGGTGCAAAGATAGGATGATGATTGGGCTCATCGCCTGATGTTGAAGGGTCGGTTTTGTCCATCTTTGTCTGGTGCGGTTTGGTCCTGTGCGACTTCTGACCCTTGGGTCTCGCTGGCATGGGCGTTCGGTATATCTGCATTTAGATGAAAAAGGTATTCAGGGGATAGAGCTTTCGGATGCGCCTCCTCTGGCGGAAATATCGGTAGGATGGGTGGACCTTTTAGCATGGACTCGTCAGCCTGAGATGCCTTCGTCAGAGAGCCTACATAGCCTTGCGGAGAGAGCCCGGAAGGGAGGCTTTACCCATGTCTTAGTGGGTGGCTGGGGCGGTTGGCATGAGCCGGCGGTACTTGCGAAGCTGTATTCTGACGCTGTGGGGCTGCCCGTCTGGATGCACTTCTTGGCTGCATGGGCTACACCCGAAGGAAACCTTGCCCCCTTAGAAAGCCTGCGGGCTGAGGGCGCCGCGGGCTGGAGTATCCCTCCATATCAGCCTATTCCTTGGCGGACGCTCATTCAAGCGTTACCATATCTGAGATACTTAGGCGGTCCTGTGTTCCTACTGCCTTTTTGGGAGGCTGCCCAGGGCGAAATCGGCGTGTCGGAAACTTTATCTTTGGCTTTGTCTGGCTGGCGAGGCACGCCTGTCTTTGCTGAGACCGTTGCCATTCATGCTATTGCTGCTCTTCACCGGGCCTTGGGCAGCATGATGTGTATCGGCCCCCTCTCTTCTAAAGAAGGACAAGAAGTAGCTCAGTTCTATGGATTGCAAACATTTACGAGCATTAGTTATCTCGTAGCCCATGCAGAAAAGCTTTTGAGCTATAATCCCTTTTGGAAGCTCCATCCCCCATTACGCAGCGCTGCTGACCAGCGCTATCTTGGACAAGCTGTGCTTTCGAGAGAAATGCTTGTGGCTTCAGGAGACATTTTACCGCCTGCGGAGGAAAAAAATATAGAATGGAGCGCTGCGGCTATCGGACAGCCAACGGTACATGTTTTTGCTTCCCTACTATGGGAGACTGGAGGCACACTTTCTTCTGAGGGATGGGCACCAGAAAAGCTTATTCAGCTCTTAGCAGAAAATCCTCGCCGATTTTTAGGTATTTCTCCATTTGGATTAGAGGTGGGTGCGCCGCTGGACTTTACGGTATTCCGGATAGAGGATAGAGCTGAACCCCTTTCTGCTCCTTGGTCAGAATATACTTCTGCGCTTAGAGTTTTGGGGACTATCCGTTGCTTAGCCGACGCACATAGTCTTCAAAGCCAAATGTCTTGACGATCCGAAAGCCGCCCTTTTCCATGACTATAAGCGATGGATGGGCTACCCCGTTGAACATAGTCGTTTTCACAAATGTGTAGTGCGCCATATCATGGAAGGTGATGCGCTGCCCCACTTCCAAAGGTTGAGGGAAGCTATATGGTCCCATTTCGTCTCCTGCTAAGCAAGTAACCCCTCCCAACCAATAAGTTGGAAAGGTAGGATTGATTTCGGGGAGGGCTTCGCGCACGATAGGGCGATAGGGCATTTCTAAGGTGTCTGGCATATGCGCTGTGAAAGACACATCCAACATAGCCCATCGGCGCCCTGCCGTTTCTGTGATGTCCAAGATTTCACTTACTAAAGTGCCAGCTTCCCACACAAAGGCCGCGCTGGGTTCTATGGATATGCGTTCTATGTGAGGTAAGCGCTGTTTGAGCCGCTTAATCGTCTCTAAAAAAAGCGCGAGGTTATACCCAGTCCGGGTAATCAAGTGCCCCCCGCCGAGATTCAGCCAGCGGATATGAGCCAGCCAGGGAGCAAATTGCTGGAGGAGAGCCTCAATGAGCGTAGAAAAAGCCTCCGCTCCGGCTTCGCACAGTGTATGGACATGAAGGCCCGAAATCCGCGGTGGCAAGGGATACTGGGTGGCGGAAGGAGCTACCCCTAACCGTGATCCGGGTCGTCCTGGATTGTAGATGTCAGCACTGGCATGTCCATAATGGGGGTTGACCCGTAGCCCTATTTCTATGGACTCAGGGAGGTGGGTTTGCCAGCGATGGTAGGCTTCTAAGGAGTTGAATATCCATGTCCCTGTGATAGGTATCAGCACGGGCACATCCTCTGGGCGATACGCGGGCGCATACAGATGGACAGGCTTTCGGCTATGCATATGCCCAAATAGCGCTTCATTGAGGGAGCTGGCCGAAACTGCATCCGCCACGCTTAGAATATCAGGCATTAGAGCTGGCAGAGCGAAGCCCTTCAAAGCAAATAGCAGTTCTATCCCGGCTGCCTCCTTCGCTGCCCGGAGAAGATTGAGGTTGGTTTTGAGCTTTTCTCGGTCAATAATAAAAGCTGGGGATGGTAGCATTGGGCAAAAATGCGTAGCTTTGAGCCATGTTTGGGCTCGGATACGGGGAGTGGCTTTTGATTTTCGGGGTACTGCTACTGCTTTTTGGGGGGCGAAAGCTGCCTGAGTTAGCTCGTGGGCTGGGAGCGAGCATTCGGGAGTTTAGGGAAGCGATGCGTAGTGAAAGTAGCGAGCGTACCTTGAAGGACGTCACTCCTTCCAAAGAAAAAACCTTAGAATGACCACCTCTTACATCGCCCTAAGAGGGGCTGTAGAGAGGGGCGAAATGACTTTTACTCAAGCGGTAGAGCGCTTTTTGCAGCAGATACAGGAGAGAAATCCTCACATAAATGCGCTCCTGGAGGTTTATGACATAGAGGCGCTGGAGCAAGCCCATCAATGGGATGCTGCTTGGAAAGTTGGTCAGTCGCTACCACCCTTGGCAGGCTTAGTTTATGTGCATAAAGATAACATAGCCGTAGCAGGCCATAAACTCAGCGCTGCTTCCAGAATCTTAGGAGGGTATGTTTCGCCATTTGATGCGACAGTTATTGAACGGCTGCGGAAGGCGGGCGCCATATGCATAGGGCGTGCGAACTGCGACGAGTTCGCCATGGGCTCCTCTAATGAGAACTCTGCTTTCGGTCCTGTGCAGCATCCTTATTTGGAGGGATACGTTCCGGGTGGGTCCTCGGGGGGGTCTGCTGCTGCTGCGGCGGCGGGTTTCTGTCATGTGGCTCTCGGGAGTGATACGGGCGGGTCTATCCGTCAGCCAGCGGCATTCTGCGGACTATATGGGCTCAAGCCCACTTATGGGCGCGTTTCTCGTTATGGGCTGATAGCGTACGCTTCGTCATTTGACCAAATAGGCCCCTTGGCTCGTAGCTTAGAGGACCTCATCGCAGTGTATGAGATAATAGCTGGATTTGACCCACGGGATGCTACGACTGCCGCAGAGGACATTATTCCTTTCTCCTCTGATGAGGCTATTCCCCAGAGATGGGCTCTTCTCAGTCCAGAGGGAATGCATCCTGTGGTAGAGTCTGCCATTTCTTCTCTGGTAGAAAATCTGCGTTCTGCTGGTGCGCTCGTAGAGAAAATAGATTTTCCTTACTGGGACTACCTCATTCCGACTTACTACATTCTTACAACAGCTGAAGCCTCCTCCAACCTCGCTCGGTATGATGGGGTGCGTTATGGGCATCGTACCAAAGAAGCCCCTAACATGGAGTCTCTCTACGCTCGCTCTCGTAGTGAGGGCTTTGGAAGAGAGGTCAAACGCCGCATCCTTTTGGGGACATTCGTGCTTTCCGCAGGCTACTACGATGCGTACTACACCAAAGCGCAAAAGGTGCGTCGCCTGTTATACGACTATACAGAGTCTTTGTTTGAGTCATACGATGTCATAGCTTTGCCTACCAGTGCTACGCCTCCCTTTCGTTTAGGGGAAAAAACTCAGGACCCTATCCAGATGTATCTCTCCGACCTTTTTACTGTCTATGCCAATCTAACGGGTCATCCGAGCTTACAGATTCCCCTACATAGTTATACAGGGATTCAGCTGATAGCCCCATTATTCAAAGAAAATCGGTTATTTGCGGCAGCGTATGCGCTTCGTCATATGGGGAGTTAGCTGGGCGTTATTATTGAGAGGTCAGAGCTGGGATGCGCGCATAAGGGAGATGGATAGCCTCGTCAAATCTTATATCGCATGGCAGCGAGAAGGAGGGGAAACGCCTCCTATCAAATCGGATTTGCTACCCTTAGACCCGCAAGTCTTTGAGGAGCGTCTTCACGCTCTCAACGCTACCATTCCTCTTGAAGCTAATCCTGCCAGCTTACAGCAGGTTTATCTATATATTTATCAACAATCCACGCTCACTGCCTATCTTTTGGGACTTGCAGATTATTATCTGCCGATCATTGAACCGATTTTGCGTTCCTATGGGCTGCCTTCAGAGCTTCAATACCTGCCGATTATTGAGAGTGCATTTGTTCCTGAGGCGCTTTCGCCTATGGCAGCTGCTGGTATCTGGCAGTTTATTCCGGGAACTGGGCGCATATACGGCTTACGGGTAGATAGAATCATAGACGAAAGATACGATGTAGTCAAGTCCACCCACGCAGCCGCTCGTTATTTGAGGGATAGTTATCAGATATTAGGGGATTGGCTTCTGGTTATTGCCTCCTATAATTGCGGCGTAGGGCGCGTGCTTCGGGCGATAAAAATGTCTGGGGGTAAGACAAACTACTGGGAGATAGCGCCTTACCTTCCCCTGGAAACTCGCGGGTATGTGCCTGCCTTTATTGCCGCTTGTTACATTATGAACTATGCGCAGGCTCACGGGATTCAGCCGATTTTCCCGGATATTCCGAGGGAAACAGATACGGTTACCTGCCCCATTAGAATGAAACTTTCTCTCATCGCTTCTGCCTCAAAAGTGCCCCTGTCGTGGCTTAAGTTTTATAATGCAGAGCTGAGGGCTGATATCGTACCAGCTGGATATGTTTTGCGGGTACCTGCGATAGCCGCCTATGAGATATCTGAGGCGATTGGTCGTCTGAGTAGAGGCGAGCTCGCTCTGCAGCCCGTATCTCAGCGATATAGTGGCTACAAGCAACTCATCTGGCATACCGTACGACCTGGCGAAAACCTCTATACTATAGCGCGCACCTATCAGGTATCGCCATATCATATTGTTCGGACTAATCAACTCTGGGGGTATAAAGTCGCTCCCGGTATGCGTCTGCGCATCGTCCCTCAAGCAGATTCAGTAGAGAGCTTAGAAGAATGGGGAGCTTATATAGAAGGAGGGGTGGCTTGGAAGCGTCAATATATTCCTGTATTCCCCTACATCATCCCTCGTTTTGTTCCATTCAAGTTGCCGGTGAAAGTTTCGCCTGATACGATTCCTATGCCTGAACTTCCAGTGGAAGGGCCTTCATCTGCCACCCATCGGCGACGACGCTTTTGAAAAAGTCGTACCAAAATGGTTTGTTGTGCGCGTGTTCGTGCAGAACTACGATATCTCCTGACCGCAGTTGTGCTAGTAGCTGATGCAGCCATTTTTTATGGCGTAAATAGTCCGGAGGCATAAGGTCCCAAAAAACCAGCTTGATTTTCTCGGGGAGAGGCGAAAATCCCCAATGCCCATAGGGTGCCCTAAAAGCAGGTATAAGAGGCACACCCACTTTTTTCCATAAAGCTATCGCTCTGGTGATCTCTCTGGCAGTTCGTTTCACTCGCCATCCACTGAGATGTGTCATACCGTGAATGCCGACATTATGTCCGTTTTTCCAGAGCAGAGGCACTACGGGTGTAGTGATATTTTCCTTGTATCGGCTCCATGTCCAAAAAAAACTGGCGCATCCGTCCCAAGCTCCCAGAAGGTCTATGAGCACAGCTGTATTAGGACTCGGACCGTCATCAAAGGTTAGATAGAACTCTCGCTGACCTCCCCTAGGGGGCAAATAGGCGCCTAAAGCGCGTTGAATAAGCCGAGACAGCCGCCACAAAGTGAGGCGATAAACTCAGATGCTGAAGCGATTGTGAGCTTGGTATCCCTCGGAAAGCAAAACAGTCCCCCCGAAAGTTTGCTTTCACAAACCTTATAAGGCTCTAATAAAGTGGTCGTAGCTATCTCACGAGAGGGAGTCATTGCCGTTATCCTGACTATCAGCTTTATTTGGGGATGGGAAAAAGAGCCAGGCCGCCTGACTATCTATTTCTGATTCGGGTATGGAACGCATAGCTGGTAGTATATGCATGGGGTCACTAAAATAGGCAATCACGTCCGCTTCATACGATCGGCTCGTTTCCAGTAGTAGGCGGACTAAATGGACACTTTCCCACACCACAGGTTGATAATCAGCGCCATGGGTTAGCTGCTGCCTAATCTTCTTGTGAATCTTTTCTATGGCGGGGGTCGGAGGTAATAAGGCTACTCCAGCCACAGATGGGACTAACTTCTGGGTGAGCAGTCGTAGAAGCCTTTTTCCAATAGGGGAATGGAAATTAGGATGATACGCTATCAGTAGCCGTTTCCAACGAACCTGGGTCTGAGGGAAGGTAATCAGCACCGGTATAGGCGAATGTCGGATAAAATGGCGTGCATGGAATCCAATGGCAGCCTTTTCAGTTTCGGTTTCACCCCGAGCCCCCATAGCCAGTAAAATGTATTTTCCAGTCTCTAAGTGTCTGAATAGACCATCAGTGAGAAAATCTCGCTGGGTAATGATTTTGACTCGCTGAATATCCGCAGGAGGGAAGGTATCATGCAAAAATCGGCGAAGTTTCTGTTGAGTGGCTTTTTCCGCTTCCATCTCCATATCCTCTATGACATGGGCAGAGAGAAACGGCAGTCCCTTAGGCAGCTGATAGGCATGATACAAGGCGATGCTTTGCTTAGTTGCTTTTCGTATCGGAATGAGCGCTTCCAAGGCTCGTACAGACGCCGGGCTGTAGTCAATCCCAGCGATCAATTTTGCCATGTAACAAATATATGCTGATTTTCTCGTACCTTTGCGGGGCTATATGGTGGAGCCTCACACCCCTGAGCGGTCAGATGCAGAGGTCTCTTTTCCTGAAGAGCACCTACGAAAAACTTTGGAAGAGCTCCTTTCAGAAACCTCTGAAAATCTGAAGCGAGAGCTTGAAAAACGCCGTCCGCATTTGTCCGAGGTGACCTTGCTGACAGAGTATTTGACTTCTCTGCCTTATCAGCGCAGTTTCAATCCCCTCTTGCAGGCCTTCAAGCGGTATGTCACTCAACACATGACGGAATGGCGTTCTAATCCACGAGAAGATATCCCCCGTCTGGAAAGCTTTCAGCGCCGCTTTGAAGATGCGGTGGTTCGGTTTGAGGAAGCTCGTAAAGCTTACGAGCTGCGCTGTAAGGAGAATGCCGAGAAAGCTCGCTCCTTCCTCGCTGAGCTGAAAGATATTGTATTGAATGAACAGCTGGATAACTATCCCCGGGTTCGCCAAATTACTCGTGAATGGTCTCGCCTGCGTCGGGAGCTCCTCCCCAGTGATAGAAAGGAGTTAGAGCGTCCTATTCAAGATTTCCTCAAACAGTTTGATGCACTGTACCAGCGATACAAGGATATATTTGAAGGTGAAAGAAACGCACTCTTCCAACGGCGCAGTCAGATTGTCTCTGAGATAGAAAAACTATTTCCACCTGATGGTGCTCAGACTACTTTTGAGTTTTGGCAGCAACAGAGAGATCGGCTTGCCCTGCTCCAGAGCGAATGGCAATCATTACCTCGCTTGGGAAGTAGGCAAGAGCGAGAACTGGGGGCCATCTACCGCCAGCTTATCCAGAAATTCCGTGAGCAATATAGCCTATTCCGCTCACAGGCTTATCAGCGTATCCAGAAAAATCCCGTTCTACAAGAAACTTTTCGGCGAAAGCGTCAAATTGTTGAGCTTTTGCGCCCGTTGGTAGAAAGGGAGTATAAAACCTTAGAAGATTGGCGACAAGCTAATCAGCAAGCTCGTCAGTATGTCAAAGAGTGGCGTACTCTCACTGAAAAATCCCTGGCTCAGGACGACTCCAAAGAAGTCAGAAAATTCTACGCTCCACTCAATCAGCAGTTTAGCGAGCTGTTAGACAGGTTCAACGAGAAGTCTGAGGTCTTTAGCCAAGAGTATCGTCGCAAGCAGATCAGTCGCATGGAGAGTATGGGGCGACAAATCATCAAAGATGTGCAGAAACACCTCAAAGCCAACAACATATTAGAAGCGGTGAGGCTGTTTCGCTCTCAGATCGCTCCATGGAAGCGTAGAGCTCATCGTTTCCAAGGTGAGCCTGCGATTACCGAAGTAAGTCAACAGCTTGCCGAGCTCGGTCAGCAGCTGCGAGAAGCTCAGAAAGCTTATACCCAGAAACTAAACGAACATTTAGAGAAGCGTATCCACCTGCTCAATGAGATGGATGAGTTGAGTGAGCAAGCGACTGCGGACAAGTTAGACTTGTTTATCGCTAAGTTGATGGAGTACGAGCAGGCCGGAGAAGTAGCCCCTTCTCATCGGGAGCGATTGCTGAATAGACAGCGGCAAGCAATTCAGAGATTTTTAGCGAATGCCCGCATAGAAGAGGCCGCTTTTCAAGAAGCATGGATGAATGCGCAGATCGCCTATCAATCTCCTGCACAGGTCAGAAAAAGTATAGAATCTCTGCGCGCACAACTGTCTAAGCAAAAACAAGACCTTCAAGGCTATCAAAATACCCTCGCCCTTTTGGCTCGAGGCAAAGGGAGTGAAGCCCTCCGTAAGGAAATAGAATCTAAGATAGCTGATGCGGAAGCTCAAATCAAGCGTACGCAAGAGATGATTAAGCGACTTCAGCAGCGGCTTCAGTCTGCCAGTGCGTCGTCCGCCTCATCCGCTTGAGTTTTATCGGCGATTACACGAGTCGCGGCATCGCTACGAGACAGGGCTCTTCTTAGCTCCAGGTAAGAAGCTCTTTTGGGAGGCGTTGAGGAGCCTACCCTTGGAGCGTTTCCACTGCATATTCTATGGGGAGATGGGGGAGCATCCTACCCTTCCCGAGGAGCTTAAGGAAAAGTGCTATCGCTTACCCAACTGGCAGATAGAGCGATTGAGTGGGCAGGATACGCCAGAAGGTATCGTATCTGTGCTATATATGCCGCCAGAATCCAGAGTCCTTGACGCTTCACCTGCTATTTTGGCAGAGCGTTTGCAGGACCCAGGAAACCTCGGTACGCTTCTGCGTTCCATGGAGTGGTTCGGATATGAGCAACTTTGGCTCACGGCGGATAGCGCGGATCCTTTTAGTCCGAAAGCTGTGCGAGCAAGTATGGGGAGTGTCTTTCGTCTGCGAGTGCAGCGTGTGAAAGACTGGAGCTCTCTACTTACAGCATATGAAGGAAGGTGCGTAGTGGCGACTATGCAGGGAATGCCAATACACGAAGTGCCATGGTCAAAACTTGATTCGCTCTATATCGGAAGTGAGGCGCATGGGGTTAACCTTGCCCCACCTCACTGGATGCGAGTCTCCATCCCTCCTTCATCCACTTCTCGAGGAGACTCTCTCAACGTGGCCGTAGCGGCCACGCTTCTCTTATTTGTACGACGGGAGATTATAGCCGGTAGGCTACATACTTTGCCGCCTCTATGACTTTTCGGGGATTGGGAAGGAAGGCCTCAACGAGGGTCGGTGCATAGCCCATCGGGGCATCGGCGCCTGTAACCCTAACTATCGGTGCATCTAGATAATCAAAAGCCCGTCTCTGTACCATAAAGCTCACCTCAGCAGCTATCCCGCCTAAAGGCCAAGACTCCTCAACGATAACGAGCCGATTAGTGCGTTGTACAGACTTTATCACGGTATCATAGTCTATGGGGCGGAGGCTTCGGAGGTCTATCACCTCTGCTGATAGGCCCTCTGTCTCTAAGGCATGGGCGGCTTCTAAGGCTACATGCACCATCTTGCCGAAGCATACGATGGTCACATCATTTCCAGGACGCTTAATATCCGCTTGGCCTATGGGTATTAGAAACTCTGAGTCTTCTGGCACTTCCCCTTTCATGCCATACATCAGCTCAGACTCCATGACGATGACAGGGTCATCATCCCGTATAGCACTTTTCAGCAGTCCTTTTGCATCTCTGGGGGTACTGGGGGAAACGACTTTTAGGCCGGGGACATTGGCATACCAGTTCTCGAATGATTGCGAGTGCTGCTGGGCCAGTTGCCCTGCTGAACCGCTCGGGCCCCGGAAGACAATCGGTACGGAAAATTGCCCGCCGCTCATATGAAGCATTTTAGCGGCATGATTAACGACTTGGTCTATGGCGAGTAGGGCAAAGTTGAAAGTCATGAACTCTATGACAGGACGCAGCCCTACCATAGCGGCACCTACACCGATAGCAGCGAAGCCGAGCTCGGATATGGGGGTGTCTATGACCCGTCGCGGTCCAAACTCTGCCAAGAGCCCTTCACTGACTTTGTAAGCGCCATTATACTCAGCGACTTCTTCACCCATCAAAAAGACTCGTGGGTCTCGTTGCATCTCTTCACGCAGGGCGGCTCGCAGCGCTTCCCGAAACTGCATTACAGCCATGTCGCAAAGTTAGCGCCGTCGCTGTGTGATACCTATGGTAAAGACCCAGACTTGCATCGTGCTGGGTAATGAATTCAAGGCAGCCGCAAGAGTAGCCCCCGTTGTGAGTACATCATCTACTACACCGATAGGTGAAGGAACTGGCCTTATACACAGAAATTCCGCTTCCATCGCTCGCCATCGTTCAGCTCTATCACGAGCGAGCTGTGAGTCGCTACTCGGGCGGCGCTGCCAGTGTTTAGTCAAAACTGGAAGTCCCCACACTTCAGCTAATCCACGAGCTGCCCATTCTGCTTGATTATAGCCGCGTTTTCGGCGCCTGAGACTGGATATTGGAATAGGTAATAGGGCTTTGAGCCCTCGGACGAGACTATCGTTTTTGTCCCGTATCAACGCACCCATATACCGAGCTGCGGCATATAGGAGCTGCGGTCGTCCGTGATACTTAGCTGCTTGTACCCAGCTTCGCAGGGGGCTGCCCGCGACGTACCAGAACCCAGAAATGACTCCTTGAAGAGTCGGTACATGAGGCGCTAAACGAAAATATCCCTCGTTATTCTGAGGGTCTATCCAGAAATGGGTTTGAGGAAGGGCCATGAGACATTTCAAACAGGCACTGCGCTCAGAGGATAGAAGAGGCATTCCACAGGATAGACACACCGAGGGGAAAAGCCATTCCCTCATGGCATTTCTCCAGAACGGATGCGTGCTATCTGCTGGTGGTAGTATGCTGCTTTTTCGGGGTGTTTTTGAGATAGCGCTTCGTAAATTTCTATGGCACGCACTATATCTCCTTGAGACCAGTGTAGGCGCGCCATAGTTTCTGTATAGACGCGAGGACCAGAAGGAACTGGCTCCCAGTTCGGAATAGATAGCTCGGGTACCTCCCGTTCAACAGAAGGAGGGGTATGTGATTGGAGAGCGGACAGTTTGCTGATAAGTCTGTCAATCAAGTTATTCTCTTGTGTGGGCGTAGCTAAATGGGGATGTACCAACCTGCGCGCTAAAAGCCTTCGTATAAACTCGTGTCGTAGATTTTCCAGCTCTTTGGTGGCGAGAGAGCTTTTGGAATCTGGCAGAGGAATCTCCTTTTGAAGCTCCGCAAGGAAAGATTCCCAAGAAGCTTTCGGCTTGATATCCTGAGGGGGAGGTGGAGCTTCTGCTTGACTAGTGGGAGTAAAGATGGGCAGGCTATCGGCAGACTCTGGATTAGGCACTGGGAGATGTACCGATGCCTCTAAGTCAATGTCAAAAGGAATAAATGCTCGTATAGGCGACTCACTTTTGAATGGCGTATTTTCTGGGGTAGGTGGGTATGCTGCCTCAGTCGGGCTCAAACGCAAAGGTTTGTCTGCGTCGTCCAGGGGGATATATTCGCGTAAGAACTGCTCTCTCAACTCTGCTCCGACGACCTGGTCCGCAGAAGTGGGTTGGATTGGTGAGTCAGGCGGCTGAGATGGTAGATGAATCGGAGCAGATACAGACTCTAAGGGGATATATGTCCTGTGAAACTGCTCTCGTAGCTCGTCAGCCGAGATTTCTGAAAGGGGAGAGACTTGAACCTCTTCTCTGCCAGAAGGGATTACGGTTGGCGTGTCAGCACCGGGTTGGGCGTCTGATATTGAGTCTCTGGGCGAAACATCAGAACTGAAAGTATCCGAGGACTCATACTGATGCTGCGACGGCTGTATTAGCTCTTCAGCTAAGGTGGAGGACTTCTCAGGGGAGGCAGAACTTCGCTCTTCTATGGACGAGGTGTTGGACGCCGTTGAGGGGGGATGAAGAGCTAACTCAGGCAAATGACCATGGAGCGCGGTCGCTTCTGATGTGTCGGAGATATGGGGGGGAGATTTTGGGTGCTTCCCCAAAGGTAGCTCTATCTGAAGGATGGAGCTCACCCCCAAAGGTGAGAACGTGAGAGGTTGATTAGATGTGGATTCTGTGACTTTGGTCGGTCGGCTATGAGACAGATGAGATGCTGAGGGAGGCTCTCTTGTTGCAGAAACCCCTTCCCGTCTAACCGCTTCTGTACTGGAGAAGGTAGTCTCGGCTACTGGCTCTGCTATTGTGGCAGGTTCGGTGGAGGTAAGATGGGTAGGTGGAAAATCTGATGGAAAAGGGGTGTCAGGTTGTAGAGGTTCCTTTGGCTCCTCCGGTGAAGTTACTATGGGGGCCTGAGGTTCTGCTACATCCGTAGGTGGGGTTTGGATATATTCTGATGGAATATCTGCGTGAGCGGCGGGAATGTCTACTTGTGTAGCAGGGGGGGAGAGACTTGGGGGGCCTTCTGCGGAAGGGGGAATTATATTCTCCACTGCTGGTATAGAGGCTATCCTCAGCTGGGAGCGGATACGCTGCCCAGCTTTGGCATATAGAACTTGTCGTGCCGCTATCCAGCCTTGAAGCGGGGGTAAGAAAGCTTCGGAGTATGGCATTTCAGCAGGACCAGGCTCTTCACTGGATGGGGCTTTTTCGTCTTTCTGTTCGCTGCGAACGGGAGGCGTCTGCGGTTCGCGTCCCGCTCCGGTTATTCTGGGCGGTGGAGCGACACGAGGGCGCATTTTCTCTTCTAAGAAGAACGCGTAATGCTGCCTTGATGGAGCATAGAGAGCGCCTAAAAATCGCAGTTGTTGTGCTCGGGAATCGCCCAGTTTCGTCGCTACTTTCGCCATCATCATTCGTCCCATGGCGAAAAATGGGTATTTCTCCAGCACAGATGCAAGCTCTTTTTGGTGTATTTCATCCAGTGCTGTACCCGCTTTCATGTGTAGATATACTTCGTGCCAGTTCATATCACCAGAAAGATAAGGTTTTATTCACTACATCTTGGGCTATGCGCTCACAGATATCCACAATCAGCGCATCTTGTACAGTAGATAACGGCTGTCCCGCAGGAAAGTCAGAAAAGTTCATGAAGCTCTGCTCCCAACTAAGCTCAGGGTGTCGGGAACTCACGCAGCGAATGTGTATTGTGATGCTGAGACGGTTTTGGGCGGCTTGCTGAGTGCCTTGTATAGCTATCGGAGCTACTTTGAAATCTGTGATACGCCCATACAGCATAAGGTCGCCTTTTTCCTTGGCAAGCCCTAAAGGAGACTGCGAAATAAACTTTTGCCGAAGCGCTTCGGCAAAAGTCTGTGTAAGTGTTGGGATGACCACTCTGGCCTCATTCTCAATAGGGAAGACGGTCACTGTCCGTACATCAGGGGGAAGGGCTCCGCTACGAAACGAGTAAGCGCAGGCCCCAAGCGCACTTCCTATTATCGCCACCGCCACTTTATGCCTCGATCGCATATTCTTCTATCTTGCGGTAAAGCGTGCGTTCTGAAATCCCAAGCGCCTGTGCGGCTTTTTTGCGATTACTATTGAATCGGCGAAGGGCGGCTTCTATCAGGCGGCGTTCATTAGCTTCTAAGGATAGAGTTTCAGGTTCGGGTGGAGTAGCTGGCGGTAAAAGGCGCTCTTTGTCAGCATTCAATACATGTTGGCCTATTTGCCTCAACATCTCTTGCAGGACGAGAAGATGCTCCTGAATGCGAATAAGGTGTGACTCAATGTGCTGCACCTTTGCATATAAGTGTCCATCCCCGGTATTGTGCTCTGGCGAACGGAAGTTAGACGAGGTCTCGCGAACGGACGAAATGATCGGTAGAAGCATGTCCCGCTCCGGAAGGTACTCTTGAAGAATCTGCTCTGTGATACGCTGACCCGGGTGAAGGATCATAAGTTTTTCCACAAGATGTTTGAGCTCTCGCACATTTCCAGGCCACGGGTAGCGCCTGAGCTTTTCTAACCCACTACTGTCCAGCTCTATTGGAGGAGCGCCAAGCTGGCGGGCCTGCTCATCTACGAAAAACTCAAAAAGTAGTTCTATGTCTTCGGTACGCTCCCGAAGAGGAGGGACTTGTATAGTGATTGTATTGAGGCGGTGAAAAAGGTCCTCTCGGAACTTTCCTTTACGAATAAGCCGAAGAAGGTCTCGGTTTGTGGCGGCGATGAGGCGAACATCTGTTTTCTGGACTTTACTACTACCTACTCGCAGATATTCTCCTGTTTCTAATACCCGTAAAAGGCGCGCCTGGGTACCCAGGGGCATTTCTCCGACTTCGTCCAGAAAGAGGGTGCCTCCATTGGCGACCTCAAAGTAGCCTTTACGACTCTCGTGGGCCGAAGTGAAAGCACCTCTCTCATGTCCAAAAAGCTCTGAATCCATCGTTCCCTCGGGTATTGCCCCGCAGTTGATAGCGAGAAAAGCCTTATCACGACGGAGACTGAGCTGGTGGATAATATGGGCGAAAATTTCTTTACCTGTACCGTTTTCGCCTAAGATTAGCACTGGGACATTTGTAGGGGCAACCCTTGCCGCCAGCTCTACCGCTCGCAGAAGTTGGGGCGATTCTCCGATCAGGCGAAACCTCCGAGCGATATCTCGGGGTTTTTCAGTTAGAAGAGGCTGCATACCCTATTAGCGTGGCAGAAGAAGCACCTGTGACATTTACAGAAAGGATGTCACCTGGTTGAGCAAACGCTGCAGCGCCCCGAACGACAATCGCTCGCCCAGAGAAGGTTCTCCCAGCCAAGTCGTTCGGATCTCGCCGAGAAGGCTTTTCCACGAGAACGCGCTGCTGAGAGTTAAGCTGAGCTTGATTTCGCTCTAAGCTAATCGCTTGCGCCAAGGCAATTACCCGTTCAAGCCGTTCCTGCTTGACTTGAGGAGGTACATCGTCAGCATATCTGCGGGCTGCTAAGGTGCCTGGACGCTCGGAATACATAAACTGATACACGGAGTCAAAACGCACTGTTCGCATCAACGATAGTGTCTCCTCAAAGTCTGCCTCCGTCTCTCCACAAAATCCTACAATAATATCCGTGGAAATCACCGCTTCTGGTAGATATCGTCGTATCGCTTCTATGCGTTGAATGTACCATTCCGCTGAATAGCCTCTGTTCATTCGTTCAAGTACAGCGTCGCTGCCTGCCTGTACTGGCAAGTGAATGTACGGTGTTAGATTGGGGTAAAGCGAAATAGTTTCTAGTACGTCATCCAGCATATCTTTTGGATGGGAAGTGGCAAAGCGAATCCATACATTCGGTGCGGCTTCGGCTACCTTAGAGAGAAGCTGCGCAAACCGGAGTCCTCTGTCATTATAGGAGTCTACATTTTGTCCGAGGAGAGTAATCTCTTTATATCCAGCTTTGGCGAGCCCTTCTACCTCCTGAACAATGCTTTCCCAAGGGCGACTCCTTTCCCGTCCTCGAGTGAAGGGGACTATGCAGAAAGAGCACATATTATTACATCCCCGCATGATTGAGATATAAGCGCTTACTCGGTGAGGAGAAAGTCGCAGGGGCGCCATATCCGCATACGTCTCCTCTCGAGAGAGGAGCACATGAATGGCTTTCGTTCCACTCTCTACCTGACGGATGAGCTGAGGAAGGTGGCGATACGAGTCTGGCCCTGCTATGAGGTCAACGACCGGTTCTTCCTCCAAGAGTTTCTTTTTGAGCCGTTCTGCCATACACCCCAAAACGCCGACTATGAGGTGGGAGCGTTGCCGTTTGATAGAAGCAAAGTATTTTAGCCGTTGCCAAATCTTCTCTTCTGCGTGCTCTCGAATCGCACAAGTGTTAATGAGAATAAGGTCCGCCTCCTCCGGCGATGGAGTGAAAGTGTAGCCAGTCGTTTGCAGTATTCCCGCCACAAGCTCGCTGTCAGCGAAGTTCATTTGACAGCCGTAAGTTTCTATGTAAGCTTTATACGACGCCTCTGGGTAAATTATAGCTTCTGCCCGCTGCCCAAATACCCGCTCATGTGCCAGTGCCATATTTTCACAAAGGTAGGAAGTTTTTTCATCGCTGGTATCTCACTTCTTTTTGCACAGGCGCCTGTGAAACTGCTCTTGGGTCCAGATAGTATTCCTATCTACCTGATGGAGCCTGTGGAGATTGTTGCCGAAGCTCCCCCTCCTGAACGCGTCGCCGAAATACGCAAGCAATGGGCGGCTTTTTATCGCCTGCGTCGTAATGTGCATTTGGTATATCCTTTAGCGAAAGAGGCTGCCCGTATCGTTCGCGAAGTAGATAATGAGCGCGCACGCCTCGGAGAGAAAAGCCGAGACTATAAGCGATATTCCAAGCGCATGAAAAAAGATTTATTTGACAAATATGAGCCTATTTTGCGCGAAATGACAATCAGTCAAGGCATTTTGCTGATAAAGCTCATCTACCGAGAAACTGGTATAGATGCCTATCACCTCATAGAAGATTATTTAGGGGGGCTGCAGGCAAGCTTTTGGCAGGGGGTGGCTCGCTTATATGGCTCCAATCTGAAACTCAAATACAATCCCAAAGAGGAGCCTGTGATAGAAGCAATCATTGCTGAGATTGAGACAGGACAGAGTGCGGATTGGGTGATCCAGGCTTATGAGATTCCTGCAGAATGAACCGATGCACATCTCGGACCAATGGCCGCCGATGGGTAAGTATCAAAGCATGCCCGGCGTTTGGATATAATAGAAGGTGCGCTTTGGGGATATTTTCCGCCAAAAGATAGCTGTGATGAGTAGGTACCATAAAGTCTGATGTGCCTCCGACCACCAAAGTGGGCTTCGTGATTGAACGGAGATATGGACGACCATCAAACGTGTGGATATTCTCCGCATCCGCTAAAATAACTTCCAACCGCAGGCTACGAAGGACTCTTTTGTACCACTGTATAATCTCAGGGGGAAACTCTTCTGAGCCAAAGATTTGTGGATACAGGAGATTGGCAATAGAAGCAAGGGGGAGCATTCTGAGTAGTCTCGGTAGCAGGCGACCTTGCCACTGCTCCAATGTCGTAGCAGGCTTGTAGGCAAAAGTACAAGCTAAGATAACGCCCTGTACAAGCTCCGAATAATCCCGTACTAAAAGTTGGGCGAGTGCGCCGCCCATGGAATATCCCATCACCCAGACAGGTTCATTTTTAGCGACGGCGTGTATGAGGTGGGCAAGGTCCTGAACGCGCTGAGAAAATGTGTAAGGCCCCTCCCAATTCCAAGCACTTCCATAGCCGCGCAAATCAGGAATAATAAGCCGATAGTGCTGGGCGAGAACGCTTTCCACAGGGGCAAACATTCCCCCATCTACCATGTACCCGTGTATCAGTAGTAGCCATGGCCCTTGCCGTCCTAAGCGTTTATGTGGAAGAAGGCGCTGGTTCATCATCTTTTCGGGGAAAAAGTAGGGAGACAATTATACTCAGAGTTAGGGCACTCAGAATAAATGCCAGAGAAATTTCCGCGGAAATGTGAAGCCCTATTAAGGATTGAAACATTTTCAGACCAATTCCTGTCAGAACAATAGATATCCCGTACTCCAAAGCCCAGAAACGATTCATTACGGCAGCTAAAAGAAAAAACATGGATCGCAGTCCCATTACTGCAAGGATATTTGAACTAAAAAGTACGTCCTCATCCTGTGTAATAGCAAATGCGGCAGGGATAGAATCTATGGCAAAAATTAGGTCTGAGATTTCTACCATCAAAAGCGCCAGAGCCAGAAGCGTAAAGAACCGTTTTTTATGTCTGTAAATGATGAATTTGCCTTGATGGGGAGCCGTTGTTATGCGCAGATAGCGACTCAAAAATCGCAATAAAGGATTTTTGCTGAGGTCTGGCGGTTCATCGGAGCGAAAAAATAAATTCTTAATCCCAGCCCACACTAAAAGCGCTCCGAAAATGTACAATATCCAGCTAAACTTTTTTACCAGGAAAACGCCCGCAAATATAAATATGCCTCTCATGAATATTGCGCCTATTATCCCCCAAAATAGGATTTTATGATGATATTGCGGTTCTATAGAAAAATAGCGAAAAATCAGGAGGATTACGAAGACATTATCCATAGACAGAGCATACTCCATGACATAAGCAGAATAGTATTCGGCGGCGGCGCTGCGGCCTTTTTGAGCATACACAAATACCCCGAATGCTATCGCTATCACGACAATAGCGAGAGACTGCCATGCCGCCTGACGCAGAGTAAGGGCACGGACTTTTTTATGGAATAGACCAAGATCTAATATCAAATATCCGGATACAAGGGCGATAAATCCCCACAATACAGGATGATCAAGCATACAAGCGCTTGAAAAGTCTCAAAAGTATTAGAGCAACTGCACTCCCAACTAACCATCCTAAAATAATATCACTCGGATAATGCACGCCTAAATACACTCGGGTAAAACTATGGAAAAATGCCCATACACCGCCTATGAGCCAGATCATAGGGTGGCGCATGAGGGCGGCATAAGCGATGACTCCTGCGGCGGAGTTTGCGGCGTGATTAGAAGGGCAGCCAAAGCGTCCCCCTCTGTAGTTGTGTACAAGACGCAGTCGGTTAGAGACGATAGGGTCATGAGAAGGGCGCAAGCGTCCGATGAGGGGTTTGAGTACCCTCCCAGTGAGCAAATCAGCCGTCCCCACCGCTATCGCCGTTACTGAGAGAATACTCAGGGCATGGCGCCACTTCCTTCGCCATATGGTCCATAGGGCTGCTATGAAGTACAAAGGTAACCCTGTCCAACTTTGAGTCCCATACCAGCATATTGTATCCCACGGCTCTGCGCCAGAGCTATTTATAAGCAGAAGAAGCCAAGTGTCCCATTGATATATTAGCTCCATGCCTAATCAAGCTTTCCTATAAGTTAGCCGCCATACCACTCCAAGGCGCATTACTAAACAAATAGGCATAGGAGTTCAGCTCGTGTTTGTACAAAGGTATCTCTGCGCAACCCAAACTTTCTCTCTTTCGTATAAAAAGCGTATGAAGAGAAATACTCATCCTATCGGTTGGCTGCTGGGAGTCAGCTTGATAGCCTTCGCTCAGCCTTCTGGCGGAAGCGCTCTCGGCGTTGCAATCAGTAAAGATGGAGTGCGGGCAGTCTCTCTGCGTCTCGCCTCGCCGAACAACCCTACCCTCAACCTTAGCCTCATAGCTGGTACGGAAGCGGGAGTAGGTATCACAGGAGGCTTAGCCGTACAGCAGTATCTGAACTACGGGGGAGCCTGTGGTGGGGGCGCATGTGTCCGAGGCGGCATACAGATAGCGCCTTACTTAGAAGGAGGTATTCGTTTCAGAAAGTCATCAGAGAATCCTCAGATGGATATACTTGGGCACTTGGGCTTAGGTGGATTGGTACCTTTGAGTAGAATAGAGCTTTTTGCTCAGGGCAACTTATACACTCTTCTTTCGCCAGCCAAACCCTTGATTGACATCGTAGGCGGACTGAGGTGGAGATTCTGAAAGCCTAAGCCTTGGGTCTTTGCTGGATAGGTTGCTAGCCCCCCTCTGGGGGGCATATTTTCTTAAGTCATTTTGGCTGTGGCAAGTTTCCTGGACTATTAGGAACGACTTTTGTTTATCTTTGTTGTTAGTTTATGGTCGCCGAATACTTAGGGCAAAGCCTTCGCCTTAGTGAGTCGGGTCTCTTACGAGAAGCTCTCACTCCTCTACATGTAGGCTTAAGTCTTTTTCCCAATAGTCCTGAGCTATGGTATGAGAAATATCGCCTACTCAAAAAACTGGGGCAGCAGGAAGCGTATTCTGCACTGGTTCAGTGTCGTCGCGTTTCTCCATCCTACTTACCTGCTCTTCGAGCGCACTATGAGGAACTTTTGAAACAAAATCGGATTCGCGAGGCGTATCATCTTCTACAAGAGCTCCTTAAGCAGGATGGCGAGAACCCGCGTTGGTGGGCTCATAAAGCCTTCTGGGCAATGTACTTCGGCGATATGGAGGCTGCCGAAGAAGCCATTCAGAAAGCCAGCGAACTGCCTCATCAGACCCCGGAAATAATGTATTATAGAGCGCTCTTTCTCGCCCGGTTAGGTCAGCATGAGGAGGCGACTGAAGTTTTGCAGAAATGTATCCAGCAGGAGCCTACACTCCTGTCCGAAGCGGCTGAGGAGCCCCTACTAAGCTCACTCTTAGCCAAATAGCCGCATTCGCCGTTCCCGGTAAAAGCTTTGTAAAATTCCTATCCCCGCGCCTATCGCCACCCACGAGGAGCCTCCATAGCTTATGAGAGTCAGTGGAATCCCTACGACAGGAAATAATCCTATAATCATCGCCACATTAATCAGAAGGTGTATCCAAAGAACGGCCGATAGGCTATATCCGTAAATAATCGCAAATCGGCTATTAGCGTTTTCTGCTACCCATGTGATCCGTAGCAGAAGGGAAATATAGATGCCTAATACAGTTACTGCGCCGAGCCAACCCCACTCTTCCGCTATGCCACAGAAAGCAAAATCTGTGTGACGCTGCGGAATAAAGTCTAACTTACTCTGAAGACCTCGTCCATACCCCTGCCCAGTAAATCCACCTGCCACCACAGCTAATCTCGCTTGAATCGTATTCCACCCAGCGCCTAAGGGGTCTTTATAGGGGTCCAGCAGAACCTGAATGCGTTGGCGCTGGTGCGGAGCCAGTACTTTTTGGTACAGGAAACCCGATAATCCCAGCCATGACCAGAGAAAAGCAAGAATGCCTACATGTAGCCATAAGTGCTTCCGCCTGAAAAGTAAAAGGTAGCTTATGATGATAGTCAGCGTCACTCCTACACCGATGTATCCCCATGGATACAGCAGTGTCAAAAATGACAATACACCCAGTAGCCCAGGAATGATAATAACCCAAATGGAAAGTCCCCACCTGTAGAGTGGTACGAGGTATGCGAGAAAGGTCAGAGCGGTTCCTGTATCCCTTTGTAGTAGGGTGAAAACGGCGGGTGTTGATATCAAAGCAGCGATTGCGATGCGGTCACGCCAGTGCGTCCATCGAAAGTCATACCTATTGATATATGCAGCCAGCGCGAGGCCAGTTGCTATTTTCATGAACTCGGAGGGTTGGAGGCGTAGAGGTCCTATGTCTAACCATGCTTTGGCTCCACTGATTTCACGTCCGACAAATACCGGCAAGAGCATAACGGCGAGGGAAATCGCATATATCCCATATGAAAAGTAACGCCACACTTGCCCCTCTATGAGAGTAGTGAAAATCATTATGAAAAGGCTAACCGCTGCCCATACAAGCTGACGGGTATAAGCATACTTCCAACTCAACTGTGCAAAGCCTTCTATGGAATACAGGTTGAGTATGCCTATTCCCATCAAAAGGACAACGATCGCATACAGGAGCCAATCTGGGGCGACTTTCTGCATTCGTCAATAGGGGACTGTGTTGAGCAGTTCCGTTATGAAGCTGTCGGTGCGGATATTTTCTGCAATAGCCACATAGGAGAGTATAATCCGATGCCTTAATACGGCATGTGCGATGGCCTTTATATCTTCTGGCAGTACCATGGCTCGTCCCAATAAAAAAGCCCGAGCGCGTGCTGCTCTATGAAGAGCAAGTCCAGCTCTGGGAGAAGCACCGTAAGCGATTTTACCTTTCCATGCCTTGAGACCGATAGTCTCGGGAGAACGGGTCGCTCTAACCAGCCGC
The DNA here is from genome assembly GCA_025057135.1 of Bacteroidia bacterium. Classification (GTDB taxonomy): domain Bacteria; phylum Bacteroidota; class Bacteroidia; order SpSt-205; family SpSt-205; genus SpSt-205. The sequence continues at coordinate 31,003 of JANWXY010000047.1, forward strand.
ACGATATACTGCTCTAAGCGAGGTGCAACTTCTATTCGGGTGGCTTCTTCTTGATATTCCAAAATTTTCTTAGCGGAGAGAAGGGGTGGGGGTAATTCAGGATAGATGCGTCGAGCCCACCGTCTCAAAACTTCTTCTTCTTCTTCTGCGGTGGGGTATTCCACCTCTATCCGGAAGAGGAAGCGGTCAATCTGAGCTTCGGGGAGAGCGTAAGTCCCTTCTTGTTCTATGGGGTTTTGGGTCGCAAGTACCCAGAAAGGGCGCATAAGAGGGTAAGTTTCATCCCCTAATGTGACTTGCCCTTCCTGCATGCATTCTAAGAGGGCGCTCTGTACCTTGGCCGGGGCGCGGTTAATCTCATCGGCTAAAAGTACTTGAGTAAATATCGGACCTTTCCGCACAGAGAAGCGTCCCGGCCCTTCATACACTAAGCCGCCTGTCAGGTCAGAAGGAAGCATGTCAGGGGTAAATTGCACGCGACGAAACTCTAGCCCAGATAAACGAGCCATGGTACTCGCCATGAGAGTTTTGGCTACACCGGGAACGCCCTCTAAAAGTACATGCCCCCCTGCGATTAGAGCAGTCCATAAATGCTCCAGCGTTCCTCGCTGTCCAATGATGACCTGTTGTGCAGCGCTTATAAGCTGCTCTAATAGCACCGCGCAAATATGTTTATTTTGCTGTATATTCATGTGGAAAGTCCTCGCCTTTTTCGCGTTACCTGCTTTATGGGCGACTCATGGGCTTGCAGGCCAAATAACCTATACGTATATCGGACCGAACCGATATCGGGTGACCGTTACGTATTATTCGGACTCAGCGGCAGCCGGAGTGGATCGCTGCTTTATAGATATGGAAGTTTGGAGTATCGTAGGAAATACCAAGACGCTCGTCAATACCTATACGGGGATTCCTCGGGCGAATGGTCCCTTGGGTTCAGGCTGCAGCGCCCCCGCTCGGATTGGAGTGACACTCCGTCCCAGAGTCAAACGCAGTGATTATGTCGTGGAAATAACTCTCCCAGGTCCGGGTCTATACGAGCTGCGTTTCTCCGATTTTGCTCGGGTGGAAAATGTCCGTAATATGACAAACTCGGTAGCGACTTCGTTTTACATAGAAACCCTTCTCAATAACAACCCCTTCATCGGTACGAACAACTCTCCTATCCTTTTGAATGACCCTATAGACGATGCTTGCACAGGGCGGTTATGGACCCATAATCCAGGCGCATATGACCCTGATGGAGATTCTCTGGTATTTAGTCTAATACCCTGCCAGCAATATGATCCAGCTACGATGCAGAATCCCATACCTGTGGCTAACTATCGCTTCCCCGACGCTTTTGGGGGGGCCTTTGCTATAGACCCAAGAACAGGTCTGATTACTTGGAATACCCCTCAGCAAGTCGGCGTATATAATATCGCTATCCTTATAGAAGAGTACAGAAATGGACGCCGGATTGGGTACGTGATTCGGGATATGGCGATATTCGTTTTCCCCTGTCAAAACCGTCCCCCAGTCATTCAAGCCCCCGCTGAAACCTGTATCACGGCAGGGCAGCGCCTCAGCTTCCGAGTACAGGCTAATGACCCTGATCCCACAGACAGCATCTACTTTTATCTAAACAACGCGGGCCTGGGATTTAATGGACCTTTTCAAGCTCAGCCCAGTCCCGCCACCATATCGCCCAGTAGTTTCCCTCTGGTTGGGTATAATCCTCCTATTGTGAGTGCTCTATTTAGCTGGCAGACTGTGTGTGCCCACATCCGAGCAAACTTCTATCAGATAGACTGGTACGCCCACGATAACTTTCGGAATCGTCCACCGCTGGCAGCGAATGCGGTCACCCGTATATATGTCATTGGTCCTCCACCTACTGGCCTGACTTTGACGCCTGGTCCGCGACAGATTACCCTTACTTGGCAACCGCCTTCCTGCCCCCCAGATGTGTATGAGATATACCGCTCGCCGACTTCTCAGTCGTATGTAGATACCCCATGCTGTCGTAGCCCCCTCGTCGGATATGAACTCATCGCCATCGTACCTGGAAATCAAACTACTTATACAGATGCTAACATAGAGTTTAGTCCGAGGTATTGCTATCGTTTGCGGGCTCGTTATAGGGGGAGTCTTAGCTGTCCCAGTGAAGAGGTTTGCATAGACCTGCCTCTGAACTTTCCTATTATGCTTCAAGATAGCGTTCATACTACCGATGCACAAAATGGGGCTATACTCGTGGCATGGCAGGCACCACTCGTTCTGGATACGACTTTTTTCCCTCCACCTTACAGCTATGCGCTGGAGAGGACGACCGGCTTCACGAACGCTACATTTCAAACAATCGCCACCGGCCTTAGCACCGATAGGTACTTGGACCAGGCAGGCCTCTCAACCAGTGCTCAGCCATATCGGTATAGGGTACGACTTTACGATGGTACAGGACGAGAGGTCGTCTCCAGTAATACAGCAACGAGCATTTTCTTGACTGTATCCCCGAGGGACGGAGCTCTTTTGCTTCGGTGGGAGCAGAATGTGCCGTGGGTGAATGATACCTTTTTCATTTACCGAGCGAATCCCCCTCAGCCAGGGGCTTTCAATAGGATTGCTGCTATACCGGTGCAGGCCGCAGGACGACAAGTATTTACTTACTTAGATCAAGGGCTCACTAATGGGCAGACGTACTGTTACTACATTCTAAGCCGTGGAGACTACGGCGTCGCAGGTATTCGCTCTCCGCTCTGGAATGCTTCTAACACTGCCTGCGAAGCTCCCCGAGATACCACTCCGCCTTGCTTGCCTGATCCCACGACTTATCAGATAGAGTCAGACTGCGAAAACTACACGATAGATATCCGCTGGGCAAGGCCCGATAGTAGCTGCGGTGGCGATGTGGGAAGTTATGGGGTCTATGTCGCCTCCAATCCCGAGGGTCCGTATTCCCTTATTCAATATGTGCAGGAGCCCCAAAGGCATTTTACTTGGCGTGCTCCTACCACACTCAATCTCTGTATAGCTCTTAGCGCCCGAGATACCAGCAATAATGAGAGCCCACTGAGTGCTCCTATTTGCTTTGATAACTGTCCTGTACTCATGCTCCCCAATACCTTTTCTCCCAACGGCGACGGCATTAATGATGTTTTCCGTCCCTTCATTTATCGCAATATTCGCTCTATTCAGTGCTGGATATATGATAGATGGGGTATGCTTGTCGCTCAAAGCCGAGATATAGAGAATCTCTGGGATGGCACCCATAAAGGGCGACCTGCCCCTGAGGGAACCTACTTCTTCATGATAGAGGCGGAGCTGGACACTCGGGAAAAGCGAACTTTCCGGAAAGCAGGGTCAATCACACTTTTACGCTGAACCATGTTCTCAGGAATAGTAGAAGCAATAGGTATTGTAAGGGCGATTGAAACAGTGGCAGCGGGAAGGCGGCTTTGGATTCAAGCCCCTTTCGTAGAAGCTCTATCTCTCGGTAATAGCGTCGCTCATGATGGGGCATGCCTCTCGGTAATCGCTATCAAGCATCGTTTCTATTGTGTAGAAGCCGTTCAAGAGACCCTCAATCGTACCACCCTCGGAGACTTAGACCTCGGCGATAGCCTCAACTTGGAGCGGGCTCTTCCCGTCTCTGCCCGATTAGAAGGGCATCTCGTACAAGGGCATGTAGATACGGTCCTCGAGGTCTTAGATGTCACAAAAGTCGGTGGTGAAAGTTTCTACTTTAGCTTTTCCCTTCCGGAGCAATGGGCACCATATGTAGTGGAAAAAGGCTCTATTGCTATCAATGGGGTCAGTCTGACTGTGGCTGGGGTAGAAAAAGGAGCCTTCCGAGTAGCGATTATTCCATGGACTTATCAGCATACGACCTTCTCCCAGTTAAAACGAGGGTCCAAGGTAAATGTAGAGTTTGATATCATTGCTAAGTACCTGTGGCACTGGACACAAGCATACGGGGTACAGCTCTCCAAAGGAGCGTCACATTTATCTAAATAGGCGGTCCATGCAGACTTATTATGATCTATTTGGATTGCCTTTTGGGGCGCCTGAAAGTCAGGTCAAGCAGCGCTATCGTGAGTTGGCCAAGCGTTTCCATCCTGATGTCAATCCTTCTCCTGAGGCGGCTCATCAAATGCAGCTTCTGAATGAAGCATATCGCATTCTGACGACCCCCCATTTGCGGCTGGCTTATCATTTGCGCATGCTTGCCTTAATCAAGCGGCAAAAAGTCCGTATGTCTGCTGAAGCCCAGGCTCATCGCGTGTTGCATGTTGAATCTGCACGGAGCGGCATTCATCTCGTTCTTTTACCGCTTATCGGTGTGGTAGTGGCGGCTGCCCTTACCTACCACTGGATGCACCCGTTTCCTTTTCAAAAGCTTGACTTGCGCCGTTTTCAGCTCAAAAAGCTTCCTTCTTATCTGTACCTTCCGACTTCTATCCAGCGAATAGACCTTTCATATAACCGATTTACAAGCATACCCTCTGAGATTGAAAAACTCCCCCTGCTTGCCAGCTTAAATATGTCCCACAATCGGCTGAGGGAGCTTTCTTCACGGATTGCGTACCTCCATCGGTTAGAGGAGTTAGATTTGTCTCATAATCAAATTTCTGCTCTGCCGCTTGGTATCGGCGAGATGATGCGACTGCGGCGGCTTTATTTGCGCGGAAATCGTCTTACTGACCTTCCCGAAGAGCTGTTTCTTCTCCCAAATATAGAGCTACTGGATGTAAGAGATAATCCCCTCTCTCCTACTGCTCGAGATAGGCTGCGAAACTTTCAGGCAAATACTACCTGCCAGGTCATGTGGTGAGCCGTATAGGGCATGCATATCACCTCATGTACTCTCAGGGTATGCTATCAAAGAAGCTACTTCATTAGCTCTAACTCTCGCAGAGCTATCTCAGCTTCGGGAAAGCTTCCGGAAAGTTCTATGGACTTTTTGTAGTGATACTTGGCTTTTTCATAGTTGCCCTTCTGCTCGAGGAGGCTGCCGGTCATAAAGTGGGCGCGAGCGTCTCTGGGATTGAGCTCGGTGGCTCTGGAAAAGTCATCTAAGGCCTTATCGTACTTGCCCAAGAGGAAATATACATATCCCCGATTGTAATGAGCCTGTGCATGGGCAGGATAGGCTAATATCGCTTGGCTATAAGCTTGTGTTGCTTGAAAGCCCCAGTAGGCGCGCTCTTTTAGATGAGCTTCGTCAGCGGGTACAGAGCGAAGTTTATAGAGGTAGTAATTGCCTAACTGGAAGTTCAATAAAGGATTGAAGCGCTCGTGACGCCAATAGGGGTCTAAGTAGTACTTTTTAGCTGTTTCTGGCTGACCGAAGTCATTCAGATAAAGGTCGTATAGGAAGGTACGAGCTTTTTCATGGGTAGAGTCAAAGCGTAAGGCTTTTTTCCAATACTGGTCGGCTTCTTTGAGACGTTTCTGGAGATGAGCCCAGAGCCCTAAGGCGATCCAAACTTCGCCATTAGAGCTATCGGCTGCAAGCGCCTGGGTGAGGTGATAATAGGCATCTTTCCATCGCTGCTGTGTAATATAGGCGGTGCCCATCTTATAGTGGAGGGTAGGAGAGAGACCTCCTCGTTCAGAGGCTTGTTTGTAGTACCAGAGGGCTAAGCTGTCTTCTTTTTGGGTGTAGTGGTAGTATCCCTTGATTTCGTAAAGTATAGCTTCATTTGGAGCTCGGGCGAGGGCTTTATCTACGAGATTGAGAGCACTTAGGGTATCCCCTCTGGAAAAGGCTTGCAAACTTTGATTTAGCAGGACATTCCAGCCGGCGGTGTCAAGGGCAGTTGTATCGGTGGGAGGGGTATGTTGGCGGGAGGGCTTACAAGATGCCCCCATCCAGACCCACAACATGACTGCCAGAGCTGTAATACGGTAGCGTTCCATTTAGGGAGGTAAAAATAGGGTGCAATATCCTTCCAAGGTCCCAATACAAATGTCCTGTATGGAATCCACGGATGCGGTAGAGTAAGCTGGGCTGTGGAAAGGGTCGTCTCTCCATAAGCTAAAAGGTCTAAGTCTATAATGCGGGGACCCCAGCGATGCCGCAGGGACTGGGGCCTCCCCAGAATAGTCTCCACATTTTGAAGGACTGACAAAAGCTCCTCTGGGGGGAGGGCGGTATTCACCTCCCAGACTGCGTTGAGGTATAAGGGTTGCTCCGTATCGCCCCATGGCTGGGTCTCATATACAGGGGAGCTATTTACTACATGCACACTTTGCTCCTCTAAGAGCAGCCATGCTGTAGAAATAGCATGCCATCGCTCCCCTAGGTTAGTTCCTACGCCGATGAAGATCATTTTCGTTGAATAGCCCGTTCTACCGCTGCGATGATGTGGTGAGCCGTCAGTCCATACTTTTGTAGCAGCTCATCAGGTTTTCCACTTTCTCCAAAGGTGTCTTGTACAGCGACCCGTTCTACAAATCGCGGTCTATACTTGGTGGAGATGTGGCTGATAATGTCGCCCAAACCATTATGTACCTGATGCTCTTCGGCGGTAACTATCACGGGGGTCTGTTCAAGCCAGGAGAGAATGCCCATCTCATCTACGGGCTTGAGCGTATGGACATTGACGACGGCTATGGACAGCCCTTTTTCTTCTAAAGCATACGACGCCTGTAGGGCATGCCAGACCATGTGTCCTGTAGCGAAGATTACGCCATCCGTACCTGAGAGGAGCACTTGAACTTTCCCAATCTCAAAACTGGGATCATCTGCTGGGGTGAAGTTAGGTACGACAGGACGCCCGAAGCGTAAATATACCGGTCCTTCCCATTGCGCTGCCGCCAGTGTGGCGAGGCGCGTCTGATTAAAGTCGCAGGGGCTAATCACTGTCATTTCAGGCAGGCCGCGCATCATGCCAATATCCTCTAACATTTGGTGGGTCGCTCCATCTTCTCCTAAGGTGAGACCCGCATGAGAAGCGGCTATTTTGACATTTTTCTTAGAGTAGCATACACTCTGCCGAATCTGGTCATATACCCGTCCCGTAGCGAAGTTGGCGAATGTGCCTACAAAGGGTATGAGTCCTGTGGTAGCTAATCCAGCTGCCACGCCTATCATATTAGCTTCTGAGACACCCGCTTGAAAAAAGCGCTCGGGAAAATGCTTGGCGAAGGCTTCCATTTTCACAGAACCCATGAGGTCAGCGGATAGAGCGACGATTCGGGAATCTCTCTGAGCTGCTTCCAATAAGCCTACGCCAAATCCCGAGCGCGTGTCCTTAGCTCCCAAATCTATGAATCGTGGTCTCATTTCAGAAATCCTGCAAAGTAGGTGGAAGCTGGGCAATTGCCCGCTCATATTCGGGGGGGGCGGGCGCCTTACCATGCCAGCGATAATCATTTTCCATGAAGTCCACGCCTTTACCCATCGTCGTATAGGCGATAATCATGACAGGCTTTCCTTTGCCTGAGAGCGAAACAGCCTCTCTGAGAGTAGAGAGGATTGCAGGGAGGCTATGGGCCTCATACAGAGAGAGCGTTTCCCAACCAAAGGCTCGCCATTTCTCTTCTAAGGGGTCTGTATTCAGAACATCTCGGGTGTCACCGTCTATCTGCTTATAGTTGCGGTCTGTAATCGCTATGAGATTATCTACCCGATGGTGTGCAGCAAAAAGGGCGGCTTCCCATATTTGTCCCTCGTTGGATTCTCCATCCCCTATCATTACATAAACGAGGTGGGGGTCTTTTTGAAGCTTTTTGCCCAGGGCTATTCCAATAGCGACTGAAAGCCCCTGTCCCAATGACCCGGTAGCGATTCTGACGCCTGGGAGTTTTTCCTTAGTCGCGGGGTGTCCTTGGAGGCGGCTATTTATCCGACGAAAGGTTTTTAGCTCCTCTATCGGGAAGTATCCACTTCGCGCAAGGACGGAATACCATGCAGCGCAAATGTGCCCATTGGAGAGGATGAAGACATCTTCGCCTATGCCATCCATAGAAAAAGGATAAGGTTTATGGCGCATATGAGCGAAATAAAGAGCCACGAAAATGTCCGCTGCTCCGAGTGCTCCGCCTGGGTGTCCTGACTGAGCGGCATATATCATTCGTATAGCATCTCGACGCACCTGGGCAGCGATTTTTTCTAACTCTTGTATGTCCATGCACCTCAAAGTTAGTCAGAGCGCTTACTTTTGTAGTGTGAGATACTTCTGGTTTTGGATACTTGGTTTCAGTATAGGCTTCTGGGGGGGCTGTAAGCGCGGCTCATGCGAGGGGGTAGAGTGCCTAAATGGTGGTAGGTGTCGAGGGGGACGATGCGACTGCCCGGTTGGATTTGGAGGGGGGCGCTGCGAGCAGAAATGGAGTGATGGATGGGTCGGTAACTACACTGTGGATGACCGTTGCCGGGTCGTAGGGCTTATACCTCAATACAATGCCACTATATCGCCCTCCAGCATTTATCCAGATGTGATTTATCTTGAAGGTTTCGGAGATATACGATGCGAAGGGCAACCCTTGCGGGTGGAAGCCCGGCTTATCAGTGCCGACCGCATAGAGATCGGCCGGCAGAGTAGCTGCAATCGCCGTTATACGATAGAAGGCAGTGGTTGGCGCAACTCAGACTACCGTATTATTACCGTGGAGTATTACTATCATGACTTTCAAACGGGGCTCAGAGACACTTGTAGGGCGGAGTGGCGCCGTTACTGAAACTCTGAGACATGAATTCTACGAGAAAGGCGTAATTTTTTACCTTCGTATATGCACATGCTGACAGGTGTCGCGCTTTTTTGCAGCGTACTTTGGGCACAGTTGGACACTATCGTCATTCACAGCTCAAATATCGTTTGTCAAACCTGCCGCCGTACAATTATTCGTGGATTATCTACACGAAAGGGCATTCGTTTTGTGGAGGTAGATATACCCAATAAGAATATCTTCGTGGTGTTTAGGTCGGATAAAACGGATCCAAGTCAGATTCGCCGTTCTGTGGCTCGCTTAGGGTACAACGCAGATGAGGTACCCTATGACAAGGAAGCTTACGAACGCCTGCCTGCTTGCTGTAAGTCAGATCGTCTGCACTGAGGGTATGGAACCGATTCTACCACCTGGGACAGGTTGGATAGAAGTGATTTGTGGAGGGATGTTTTCTGGGAAAACTGAGGAGCTGCTGCGCCGCGTTCGTCGTGCTCAGATAGCTGGCCAAAGAGTTCTCCTTTTCAAGCCTGAGATAGATACTCGCTATCATCCGTTAGCGATAGTTTCTCATGACCAGAATTCCCTTCAGGCACACCCTGTTCCTAACTCTGGCTCTCTCTATCTCATGAGCAGTGAGGCCGATGTGATTGCCATAGATGAAGCGCAGTTTTTTGATGATGGAATCATCACGGTAGCGGATAGGCTGGCGGATGAAGGCAAAAGGGTGATAATTGCTGGCTTAGACATGGACTACTGTGGTCGCCCCTTTGGTCCGATGCCTTCACTTATGGCGATAGCGGAGTTTGTCACTAAGCTCCATGCGGTCTGTACCCGTACGGGTCTTCCGGCGCATTATTCTTATCGGCGCATTCCCTCAGATGGAACCGTTTTGCCAGGTGGGGCGGAAATGTATGAGCCCGTTTCTCGGAAAGCTTTCTATGAACTGGGAGCAAAGTGTAGAGATTGACTTTTATGATCGTGTCTGGCGGGTAGTTCGGGCTGTGCCGTCGGGGCGCGTCACCACTTATGGAGCGATAGCTAAATATCTGGGGATGAGGAGAGGGGCTCGGCTGGTTGGCTATGCGATGAATGCCAGTCATACAGCCATTCCACCCGTACCTGCGCATCGTGTCGTAAATCATGCGGGACTACTTACAGGAAAGTTTCACTTTTCTACTCCCACTACCATGCAGCAGCTCTTAGAAGCTGAAGGTGTCATTATCATAAACGACAAAGTGAGAGACTTTGCCAAACTTTTTTGGGACCCTTTACAAAATCTACCGCTACCGGATATTTTTTTCATGCAGACATGCCATCCGGAGGATATGCTTTGACAATGATATGCCTAAGGTTGGAATTTTTGACTCAGGATTAGGGGGACTGCTCACCGCTCGGCTGCTGCGTGAGAAGCGCCCAGATATATCTATTCTTTACTATGGCGATACTGCGCATCTTCCTTATGGAGACAAATCTTCCAGCCAGATACGAACGTACGTCAGGGATATCGTACGCTTCCTGCGGGCGCAAGGGGCGGAAATCATAGCTATTGCTTGTAACACTGCTTCGGCTGTGGGTTATGATACTGCCTGTGAAGCAGCTGAAAATATACCCGTACTAAGCGCTATCTATCCAGCCCTAAATGCATTCTCGGAGCTTCGTTTCTCCGAACCCGTGGGCGTCATAGGGACATATACTACTATTCGCTCGGGGATTTATGGACGAGCCCTGAAAGCGATGGGTTATAGGGTGCGTGAGCTGGCTACGCCAGTATTAGTTCCCTTGATAGAGGAGGGATGGATTGAGCATCCCGCGACAGCGGCTGCCATACACACCTACTTGTCCGAGTTAGGCGAAGTGGAGACTTTGCTTTTAGCCTGCACGCACTACCCACTCCTTCAAAATCAGATGCAAAAGTATTATACCCAAGTGGGTATGGAGGTACATATTGTCAGCACTGCAGAACTGCTGGCAGAGGCTGTCGCTCGGGCGGTTGGTCAGGAGGGTACTGTACATGGAGAGAGCCATTTTTGGGTATCTGATGCGAATCCGCGCTTCATTGAGCTGGCTAAGCGTTTCTGGGGAGCAGACATTATTTTAGAAGAAGCACCAGCAGGCACCAGTACGGAGTATTTACCCAGTCAGGTTTTACCTGTGAAATAGAAGCCCCGTTTTTTGCAGACGGGACGCTCTCAGGGGGCTTTATTATCCAAAATCCAACTCTGTGCAGGTAAGCTTTACGCACGAGCAAAGCTTGTATCTTTGAAATATGCCTACTTACGCCGAAGCAACCCCACTCGGGGCTACTTTACCTGCCTTTAGTTTATTAGGTGTATGTGGTGAGCGCGTTGAAAGCCAGAGCCTTTCTGGTAAGCCACTTGTGGTCGTATTTACCTGCGGGCACTGCCCATATGTTCAAGCCATAGAGGATAGAATGTTAGCCTTAGCCAGGGAGTTTATTCCGAGGGGTATTTCATGGGTGGGGATAGCAGCGAATGATCCTTCCCTTTATCCTGAGGAGGATTCGCCTGAGGCTTTATGTCGTCGTACTCGGGAGAAAGATTATCCATTCCCTATTTTATATGACGAGACGCAGGCGGTGGCGCGCGCCTTCGGAGCGGTATGTACGCCTGAGTTTTTTTTGTATGATGCTTCTCACCGTCTCTACTATCATGGACGCTTAGATGATAACTGGCAAAATCCTCATGCGGTCACGCGACACGAGCTACGTGATGCTCTGGAAGCCCTGCTGGCTGGCTTACCTGCTCCTTCGCCTCAGTACCCTGCCATGGGCTGCTCTATCAAATGGCGCTCCGCTTGAAAGTCAGTCTCATCGGCCCAATACTGAGTTTAGTATTCGGGCAGCGCTTACTTGTAGGTCCTACGGGAAAGGATACCGTTTTACCTGCGGGGAAGGTAATAGTGCGCTATGTTGCGCCTCCAGGTTGGCAGCGGGATACCTTTATTCTGGTGGTTCGGAATGCTCTGGGCATCGTACATCGTGGGCGCCTTTTGCCTCATTCAAACGCTGTTCATCAAGCTGAGCTAAACTTATCTAAGTCAGGCTTCTTTGTTTTGCTGGTGTATCATCCTCGAGCGGGGGGACGGATTTGGGCATCGCATCGATTATACCTTTTGTCTCCGCCTCATACGACGGTGGCTCACGTGCGAGCCTATCATAATGCTCTCCTCGCTAAAAAGCCTTCTCCTATACAGTCCCTTTCCACTAATCTCCCGGAAGATTTAGAGCCTCTCACTGAGCCTTTTTCGGATGCTGCGCCTTTACCAGCCATAGATATAGAGGCTGAGACAGAGAGCATCCTAATAGACGAGCCTACCCAGGGATTGGATGAAAGGGGCGACGAGGAGGTTTTGGACGATGAGTAAAATCTTACAGGAGTGTCTTATTTTCGGGGAAAGAGTCGCTTTTTTGCTGGGTATCAGCAGGGGGTAAAGGGTCTACTTGATCATCAACTCCCAGTCGGCGCAAGGAGGCTTCCATTTGTTGAAGCTCCCATTCAGCTTTTTGGCGAAGTCGTCGCCGACGAAGCTCTTCTATGAAAGCCTTTCGCTCTCGTAAGTCATTCTTGTAAAATTCTTTCAAGCGCTCGTATTCCTCGGGTGAGTAGGGCATTACAGGAGCGGGCTTTTGCCTTGACTTTCTTGACCTTCCTGCTGCGGAGAGGGAGGCGGTGGAGCTTCTAAACCGAGTTCTGCTTTTAGACGAGCGAGCGATTCGCGAGCTTGAATCTTTTCCATCTCTTCATCCAGTTTGAGGCGAGAAGTATCTATGCTGTCCATAGCCAGCTCCAAGCGTGCCTCATAAGCGGCGGATTTTTCTTGGAGACGGCGCACCATTTCATCGTGTGTCTGGTCTATGCCTCCTACTTCAAACTGCTCAAATGCATCGGCGATTCGGGCTTGCCATTTAGCGCGTTCATACTGTTGGAGGGCCGCCCGGGCTTCCTGAATCTTACGTTCGCGCTCACGCATGAAAAGCTTTTTGACTTCCAACGCTTTATCGTATGCTCGGCGGGCTGCTTCCAGCTCTGCTTGGGTCTGAACGAGGCTCTGCTTCAGTTTTTCCACTCGGAGGGCATACTGCTCCGCAAGGTCTTCACGATTTTGATTGAGGGCAGCGCGTACCCGTGTTACCAAATCATTGTACTCTTTTTGGTACTTATCCAGCTCTCGCTCTAAAAGAGTCACTGTGGCTTTGACTGAGGCGATGTGTTCATTCATTTTAGGGACCTGCTCATTCAGCTCGCGGATATTCTGTTCTAAGATGAGCTTGGGGTCCTCTATGGTTTCTATGGCTTTGCCAAAAAGGGCGCGCACGGCGCGCTTAAACCGCTTCCACAGAGACATGATTGCGCAAAAACTCGGTTATACGGTCTATTTCTGTCGCTGGTCCGAGAAAGAGTGGTGTCCGCTGGTGAATCTTTTTCGCTGGAACATCTAAGAGAGTTTGATACCCATCGGAAGCTTTGCCTCCGGCTTGTTCTGTCAGCCATGCCATGGGAAATCCTTCGTATAAGAGACGCAGTTTGCCCTCAGGCTTTTTCACTGTGCCGGGATACATAAAGAGCCCTCCTTTCAGCAAGTTACGATGGAAGTCTGCTACCAGAGAGCCTACATATCGTAAAGACTGAGGTTTATCAGAGGAACGATTCCGAGCGTGTAGGTCGGTTACATAGCGCTGCAGTCCCTCGCTCCATTCATGCAGCTGATTGTCGTTGAAGGAGTAGTAGGAGGATTTCGTTGGCATTTGTACCTGAGGATAAGTGAGGAGAAATTCTCCCGCCGCGGGTTCTAAGGTGAAGCCATGTACGCCGCGTCCCGTGGTGTAGAAAAGCAGAGTGCTCGTGCCGTACAGTACATATCCTGCGGCGACTTGATGCCGACCTCCTTGAAGAAAGTCGGCTTCTGTACAAGGCTCCCCTATGGATGAAACGCGCCGGTAGATAGAGAAAATTGTGCCCACCGGTACCCCGACGTCAATATTTGAGGAGCCATCCAAGGGATCCAACAGGATAACATATCGCCCTTCGGGGTGAGTAGGTATGATGTGCTCTTCCTCCTCAGAAGCTATGCCAGCGATGTGCGGATTTTTGGAAAAAAGATTGATAAACAGGCGATTGGCCATGTCGTCTAACTTTTGGACACTTTCGCCTTGAACATTGGTGATACCTATCTCGCCTAAGAAGCCGGCTAAAGAAGCTCGCCTCAGATAAAAGCTAACCAGCTTTGCTCCAAGGCTGATATCTCTCAGGATTTTGGAGAAAGCGCCGGTGGCACTTTCCAATTCCTGCTGGCGGTCAGCAATAAACTGTTCCAGAGTTATCATGCGGAGGGAGAGGGATTCGAACCCCCGAGCCCGCTAAGCGAGCTACCTGATTTCAAGTCAGGCCCGTTCGACCACTCCGGCATCCCTCCACAGCAAAAGTACGACAAGCTGCTTACTTTTGCAGAGAAACTTTATCGCTCTGTATGCGAAGGGGTATCATTTTAGCCGGGCTTTTAGCCCAGGCATTTGCGCAGGCTCAATCTACGCCCAGTGGGCAAATTCGGGCTATTACTACGGCGGTACCGTTTCTTCTGATTTGTCCAGATGCTCGTAGTGGTGGCATGGCAGAGACTGGAGTCGCTATCGTACCAGGACCTTACAGCATTCATTGGAATGTCGGCGCCCTTGCTATGGCCCCCGATAGGGCTGGTATAGCGGCTTCTTATACTCCATGGTTGCGTGCTTTGGGCATAGGTGACATTAATCACTTCTTCCTCCCTTTTTATGCGCACATCGGGGAGCGAGCGGGAACGGTAGCAGCTTCTATGACATTTTTCAGCCTTGGTAGAATCGAATTCACTGATAATGCCGGCCTAAAGACGGGGGAATACGACGCCAATGAGTTTGCATTTACTGGCGCGTATAGTCGCCAGCTCTCTGGCAACCTCTCGGCTGGTGTCGCCCTCAAGTACATCCAGAGCAATCTGACTGGCGCTACCACCGTAGGCGGACTTACTACACAACCTGGGCGTTCGGTCGCAGGAGACATGGGACTGTATTATCAGAAAGATTTCACTATCAAGGTTCGTCCGCAAGCCCTACCGGCGACATTTCGTTGGGGGCTAAACATATCCAATATCGGCGCCAAAATGGCTTACACAGCTTCTGGTCAGCGTGACTTTATTCCTACAAACCTGCGGTTAGGCTACTCTTTGACATTCAAACTGGATGATTTCAATAGCTTTACCTTCGCAAACGATTTCAACAAGCTTCTGGTACCCTCAGCTGGTGGAGCAGCTCAGGTGCCACTCTTGGAGGGAATCTTCAAGAGCTTCGGTGATGCTCAGGGAGGGTGGAGAGAGGAGCTATCAGAGGTGTATTGGAGCCTCGCCGCAGAGTACGATTACAATCGCCTATTCAAAGTACGAGGCGGATTTTTCTACGAAGACCCGATGAAAGGTAATAGGCGATTTATCACGCTGGGGGCTGGATTACACTTCAGACGGATGGGGATAGACGTGGCCTATCTCACTTCCTTAGTCCAGAATCATCCTCTGCAGAATACTCTGCGTTTCAGTCTCTTTTTTACATGGAAATGAGGATAGCTTGAGCAGCTACTTCAGCCGCAGATTCAGGGCTGAGACGTTCTCGTAAAGTGAGGAGTTTGGCTTTGATGCTCTGCTGATTTTGTATTTGGGTTCTCAGGGCATGCTCGAGAGCAGGTAGGGTGTAGGCGCTTTGGATGAGCTCAGGGAAAATCGGCTCCCCAAGAATCAGGTTAGGCAGACCGATGAAGGGTACTCGTACAAGCTGCTTCGCCAAGAGATAGGAGAAGTAGTTGCCTTTATACACGATTACACTGGGCGTACCGATAAGGGCTGCTTCCAAGGTCGCTGTACCAGACGTAACTACTGCTGCAGTGGCGCCTGCTAATAGGCTCTGCGTTTGTCCCTCCACGAGAGGTAAGCCAGGGGCAAGCTGTTCATAAATAGACACCGGTAAGTGCTTTACCTTAGAGACGATAAAATCCCATTCGGGGAGTACGGAAGGCAGTTTAGCCATGAGCGGTAACATGTTTTTTACTTCATGGATGCGACTGCCAGGTAGAAGCGCAATATACGGTCGGCTCCAGCGCAGCGCAGTGACGCCCTCCACCTGCTTCAGTAGCGGATGCCCGACATAGGTTGCTTTTACGCCATATTGAGCATAAAATGCTGGTTCAAAGGGTAAAATACAGAGTATCTGCACAAGTGGATGCCGAAGGTGGCGCACTCGCCCGGGATTCCAAGCCCAGAGCTGGGGTGGTATGAAATAAGTTACTTTGATACCTCGGCGTACCGCCCAGCGTGCCAAGCGAAGATTCAGTCCCGGATAATCTACCAAAATTAGCTGATCAGGAGCGTAATCTAAAATATCCTTTTGCAAGCGCCTATATAGCCTGATGAACTTTGAAAGATTGCGCAAAACTTCTACAAATCCTACGACTGCATACGCCTTCCAGTCTGTGATGAGCTGCACTCCGTGATTTGCCATGAGCTCGCCTCCCATTCCACGCATCTCTATGTTGGGGCTAAGCTGTCGGAGGGCTTTTATGACAGAAACTGCGTGAAGTTCGCCCGATAGCTCTCCTACGACCCAGTATAGCCGCTTTTTTTCCACTGGGCGAAGGTAGGGAGGGTTTCCCAGCCGGATAGCCTCGGTGAAAAAAAGCCTTCGGACAATGATACTGTGTATTCAGCTGCTGCTTCAATCATTGGATGCCACCACCTAATGGAGAGAGGGACATTTCTGAAGGTCGTTGCGCTAAACTTCATTTTGACTTGTAGGTGGCAATCGCCGAAAGTTCTGTTGAAGGCGAGTGAGAATGCTCTGCATTAGAGATTGTAGCTGCTGCTGGAGCTCGGGACTTTTTAGGCGCTCTAAGAGGTGGAGAATGAGACTGTCAGAGAGTTCTGACAAGGCTTTTTTGCCTGCCTCGCTTTGAAAGTAGGTTTCTGCGTCTAATAGGAGCTTCTCGGAAGTTTGCCGTGCCACTTTTCGCAAAAGTTCAATCAGTTTCTCCCGTGGAATTCCGGGCAGAGTAGGCAGGTTTTGACGCAGGCTCTGAGCCAAGCTATCTTCAATCAGCTGAGTGAGAGCCGGTGTGCGACGCAATCCGCCTATCAAAGGGGCGGCTTCCTCGGCTACGATAGTGCGCAGGAGCGGACGCGCTTCCTTCAGCGCTTCACTCATTAGGTTTATCTCTTCTCCCTTTTGAGCTTGACGCTTAATCTGCTCCAAAATCTGATAGGCCACTTCATCAGAAATAGTTTTTGCGATGAGGCGGGATTGCTGGGAGAGAAAGCGCATTACCAGTGTATTTGAGAAGTTAATCACCTTGCTACGATTGAGCCGCAGGTAGAGGTTCCAAATGCGTAGGAGACGAAACCATCGGAGGCTACGCAGCGGCGCCAGGGCTAAAACATCATACCAGTGAGCTATGGGGTACATCCACCAATATGCGTAACGCCGAGTACGGATTGCTACCAGCCATGCGGCCCAGAACTCTATCCAGAAAAACACCAGGAAGGGAAGGTCCAGTTTCCAGAAATGATCCTCATAGCTTCCAGAAAGGTCGTAGTGGCGATAGTAGTTTACGAGAAGGTAATAACGCAGCTCCCGTTGATAAAAGTCCAAATGTAAAGCCGCATTTTCGGGTCTAAGCCGCCAGAATTCCCTGAATGCATCGCTACTGCGCAGTTTGAGGCCGTACTGCTGTTCTACAAACTGTTTTACCGCAGTCTTCAGACGCTCCTGATATGCCATGAGACCAAACCGCTCATACGGACGCTCGGAGAGAATCTTCAGCGAGAGCGCGTACAAAGTATCTCCGAAAGCTTGGAGCTCCTCCGAAGGTAGAGGAGCAGAGATTTTCCATCGTGAGTATAGGCTGTCAGCCAACTGACGATAAGTATCAGTAGTCCAGTGCGGTTCTATGCCTTTATACGGGTCATACCACGTCGTGATAGAAGGAAGGTACTTGATATAAGTCGGACGCAAAGACACGTAGGAGAGGTCAAAAATCATCAGCATAAGGTTAGTTACAGCTACACCGAGCATGAAAATGTCCCATATGGTCTCAAGTTGCTGACGACTCACATAGCGAAGGTAGGTTACTTTTGATGGATGCGATATGGATGGCTGGCGCTGGCTTGTAGTTGGGGATTGTCTGGGTACTCAGCTAAGCTGAGCCTTTTTCAAAGCATGCCCTTATCAATGCGTAGCAGTTGGGAAGTATTCAAGGAGCGTTTTTTGCCCTCTCGCAAGCATCAGCGCTGGGTAGTTATTGTCCATCGCCCTACCTATACTCTTGTAGATAGCCTACTTCAACAAGGCGTTTCGGTGATGCGAATCTATGCCCCAGAACATGGCATTTTTGGGGAGAAAGCGGCGGGTCTCACTATTCAGGATACAGCGTACAAAGGCATTCCGGTGATTTCCTTATATGGTAAAAGAAAAGCCCCCGAGATTCACGAGCTAAATGAGGCAGATGCGGTGCTTTTTGCCCTGCGAGATGTTGGGGTGAGACATTATACTTACCTAAGCACCCTCAGCTACACCCTCAGAGCGGCTTCTTTGGCTAAGCGTCCCGTTTGGGTCTTAGATTTCCCTAATCCTCATGCGCACTATGCCTATGGGGCTGTACTGGATAGTACGCTGTTTTCGTTTGTGGGGCTACATCCTGTACCACTTGTGCCAGGGCTCACGATAGGTGAATATGCTCGTCTTCTTGTGGGAGAAGGGTGGATTCCTATGGTGTCCCTTGAAGTAGTTCCATGGGAAGGGTGGCAGAGGAAGTTGCCAGTGCCTAATGAGGCTCCGTTTTTTTCAGAACCTCCCTCCCCAGCGCTAAAATCTATCACTGCCATGGAGCTCTATCCTATCCTCGGCTGGTATGAGGGCACTCGGTGTGTAAGCGTGGGCAGAAATACGGCGCATCCCTTCGAGCAGGTGGGCATTCCTCGTAAATACTATTTGCCTTTGCGGGATACAGTGCTTTACGGGTATGAACTGAAAGCAGTTCAATTTCGTCCTCAGTATGAGACCGAAGAGTACCACGGCTGGCGCATTCGTAGGCTCTATGGAGGTAAAGTACAGCCGGATAGCCTGTTTCGGTTGGGCTTTTTTCTCCTGAAAACTTTTCGTAAAGCGGTAGGCGCTTCGGAGGCTTTTTACCACGCTGAGTTTTTTGATAAGCTCTTTGGGAGTTCTACATATCGCCAGCATGAGCATGAGAGTGTAGAGGAAGCCTACGGACGGTTTATAGTGCCGAAGACATGGGAGAGGATGCGGCGGAGATATGGGTTGTATGAGTAGGTGTAGCTGTTGTGTTAGGGGC
>JANWXY010000003.1 GCA_025057135.1 Bacteroidia bacterium
GGCCCCCCCCCCCCCCCGCCGCCCCCCCCCCCCCCCCGGGGCGCCCGCCACTTTTGGGGGCTCCCGCCGCCAAAAAACCCTATATCAACCCTCGAAACCATCCTTAAGCATTGCACGCACCCGCTTAAGATGACGAACGATAAAGCGGAATATCTCGTCTAACTCCTCCGGTCGGAAAAAGAACTTGACCCCCGCCGCCTCGTAAATCTCCGGCACTGTCCTTAGATAGCCGAGCGAAAGCGCATACAGGTACTTCTCCATCGTAACCTTGGGATTTTGGTCGTAATTATACCACACTTGGAGAGCGCCCAACTGCGCCAGCCCATATTCTATGTAGTAAAGGGGATAATCAAAAATGTGCAGCTGCCGATGCCATAGAATATCAAGAGTACCCTCAGGCCAGCTCACCTGATCTCCATGAAAGCGCCGGTAGAGCTCTACCCATTTTTGTCGGCGGACAGCATGGGTGTGGATGGGATTTCTATACAGCCATTCCTGAAAGGCATCAACAGTAGCTACCCAAGGGAAAAGAGTAATGACCCGACTAATCTGTTGGAACCATGCCCGCGCACTATCTCTCGGATTTGGATAGAATACTACCGGATAAAGCGCCATCAACTCCATGCTCATAGAAGCAAGCTCTGCCACCTCTGAGGGATATTCCCGTTGAAGCATGAAAGGCAGATGCCGACTCTGAAAGGTATGTACTGCATGGCCGACCTCATGAACGAGCGTGACTAAGTCTCCATGCGACCCTGCGGCGTTCATGAAAATAAAAGGCAGTCCTGACTCATGAAGGGAATAGTTGTATCCCCCAGGGGCTTTACCAGGACGGGAGAAAAGATCCAAATGCCCAATAGAATGCATGTACCGTACTATTTCTGCGATCCGAGGGTGAAGCTGTTCAAAGATTTGAATGCCTTTAGTGATAAGCTCTTCCTCTTCGGTGAAAGGACGAAGGGGAGCAGATAAATCACATGGGTCTACATTTAGGTCCCATGGCTTGAGCTGGTCTAATCCAAGGCTGCGCCGTCTGTAGGTCAAAAGGCGATTGTACAAACGCTTGACAGAGCGTTCTACGAGAGCATGAAAGTTATGACACAGCTCAACGCTCCAGTCAAATCGCCCGAGCTGACGAAACCGATAGTCATAGTAATTATCAAATCCCGCATTATGCGCTATCTGTGTGCGGATAGCGATCAGTTCATCCATGAGGGTTTCAAGGCGTTCAGCGTGTGCAGAACGCGCTTGATGTATTTTCCACCAGACCTCTTCTCTACGAGCTCTATCGGGCGACTCTAAAAACAAGCTGGCTTGGGGGAGGGTAAAGACTTTGCCATCTATTTCTACACTAAGCTGCCCGATGATTTCATTATACTCTTTCGCCAAAAGCTCTAAGCGAGTCTCCAGAGGAATATTTTCGGGGCGATGGAGAGCGAGATAGTTTTGAACTATGCGATTGAAGTTGAGGAATTCTTCTTGCGGCAATAGGGCTCGCCATGGTGATTCCCAATACTTCTTGTACAGCTCATACCGAACCTCATTCAACCGAGGCTGAACTTCTGAAATATAGCGCTCATAGTCCTGACGACTTTCTACATCTTGAGTGTTCTGTGTGAAGCGAATGAAACTCCACCCGCCTGCCTCACTAACAGCTGCTTCCAGTTCATTCAAACGGCGCAGCCACTGATAAAACTCAGAGAAACTTTTCCATTGTGTCGTACGCAGCTCCTCCACATAGGGAGCGAGATTCTCCCAACTTGTGAGCGTGAGCTGAGGAGGGAGCCATTCTCTTACGGGGCTGGCGATATGCATGATACAAAAAAACAAAAAATCCAGCATAAACTTAGGGGGCCCCGCTGCAAAGAGGAGGGCATCTACATTCTACTCACCCCGCACAAGCGACACGGCTACGACTCTATCTCCCTCGCGAAGCCTGATAAATCGCGTCCCCTGTGTATCGCGTCCCTGCTGAGATACCTCCATCGCTGAGAATCGGATACTCTGCCCTCCTTCCGTAACTACTAAAAGCTCTTCCTGCATCGTACGAAGTAGAATAGCGGCGACAAGCTTTCCTGTTTTTTCCGTCACACGGAAAGTGCGGATGCCTTTGCCTCCCCGATGCGTGCTTCGGTACTCCTCAAATGGAGTAGCCTTACCGTACCCATTTTCAGAGACTACCAGCAGACTTCCCTCTGAAACTTCTAAAGGAACAAGGGCGACCACTTTATCCCCTGCTTCCAGCTCCATACCTATCACGCCAGTGGCCTCGCGTCCCATCGCCCGAACCTCTTCATGGGGAAACCTTATGGCTTGCCCTTGCTGGCTAACAATACACACTTCTCGCACGACTTTTTCGTCTATCAGCGCAGCCGCGACCAACTCATCGCCCTCTTTGATAGATAAAGCTATAATCCCCTTACTGCGGGGACGGCTGTAATCGCGTAAAGGCGTCTTCTTGATGATGCCATTTCGGGAGACAAAAACCAGGCTGTGCCGACTGATAAAATCTTCATCCTGAAGGGATGATACATTCAAGTAAGCAACTACACGATCATTTGGAGATAGTGCAAGGAGATTCTGAATGTGTCGTCCTTTCTGATTACGATGAGCTTCTGGCACTTCATGTATGCGCAACCAGTAACAATACCCTTTTTCTGTGAAGAGAAGCAAATAATCGTGCAAACGAGCGACTAAGACATCCTGAATAAAGTCTTCATCTTTGAGGTCCATCGTTCTTACACCTGTGCCGCCGCGCCCCTGAGCCCGATATGCTGTAAGTTCTGTGCGTTTGATGTAGCCTTGATGAGAAATAAATACAGCCACTTCGGTATTCGGAAGGGTGTCTTCTATAGTAATCTCGCTTTCATCGGGCAGTATTTGTGTGCGGCGAGCATCTCCAAAGTCAGCCTCCAGTTTCTCTAACTCTCTCCGTATGATAGCTTTTTGCTCTTCGGGATCAGCAAGAACTTTCTTGTAGTAGGCAATCTCTTCTTGGAGTTTGGCGTATTCTTGTTGTATCTTTTCTCGCTCCAGCGCCGTGAGTCTCTGCAAGCGCAAATCTAGAATTGCCTGAGCCTGAGTGACAGAGAGTCCAAATCGCTCCATTAAGCCGACTCGAGCTTCTTCTGGGGTCTGGGATCGACGGATAAGGGCTATCACTTCATCTAGATGATCTAAGGCCCTAAGAAGCCCTTCTAAGATATGAGCGCGCTTTTCTGCCTGAGCCAGTTCGTAAGCAGTGCGCCGCAGGATAACCTGCGTGCGATGCTCCAAATACGCTGAAAGAACCTCCCTCAAAGTCATAAGGCGAGGTCGCCCTTTGTATAGAGCTACCCAGTAGCCGTTATACGAGGTTTCTAAAGGGGTATGGACATATAGATTGTTGAGAACGACTTTGGGGACAGCATCTTTTTTGAGCTCTATGACCACGCGTACGCCTTCTCTGTCAGACTCATCTCGTACTTCGGCGATACCTTCTATTTTTTTCGTCTCAGCCAGATGGGCTATGGCTGCGACGAGATGGGCTTTACTCACCCGATATGGAATCTCCGTGATGATGATGGCGCTTCGTCCGCCGGGCAGGGTATCTATATAAGCGCGCCCACGCAGCTTAAGTCGCCCTCGCCCTGTTGAGTACATTTGATAGATGCCTTCTTTCCCTAAAATGACGCCTCCTGTGGGAAAATCCGGCCCTTGAATAGCCTCCACCAGAGCCTCGTTGGACACCCCCGGCTGATCTAAAAGTAGGCGTAAAGCTCGTACGACATCTGAAAGATTGTGGGGTGGAATATCCGTCGCCATACCTACTGCGATGCCACTCGCTCCATTTAGGAGAAGATTTGGAAGTAAAGCGGGTAAAACCGTAGGTTCTTTGAGAGATTCGTCAAAGTTTGGGGCAAAGTCTACAGTATCTTTATCTAAGTCCGCTAAAAGCGTGAGAGAAATAGCTGATAGCCGCGCCTCAGTATAGCGCATGGCTGCGGGCGCATCGTTATCCATGGAACCGAAATTTCCTTGCCCTTCCACGAGAGGGTAGCGAAGGGTCCAGGGCTGGGCCATACGCACCATCGTATCATAGACGGCCGCATCTCCATGTGGATGATATTTCCCGAGAACTTCCCCGACAATACGAGCAGACTTCTTGAAAGGCTTATCAGGGGAAAGCCCGAGCTCAAGCATGCCATATAAGACGCGTCTCTGCACAGGCTTTAACCCATCTCTCACATCTGGAAGGGCTCGGGATACAATCACACTCATCGCATAGTCTATGTAAGCGCTCCGCATCTCGTCCGTAATGGAGCGCTGAACGATCTGACTCACGAGGCAAAACTACGAAGGCAGAGGATAATGGTATGTCTATAACAAACTCTTGCCGCTGGACGCATCCCTCGTGTTTCAAACTCTATGGGAAAAAGATATAAGGGACGGGTAGTAAGCCGGATTCTGTGTCTACGCCTACATTTATCTGAGCGGCTCACCCGCTGGCTATGGGAGCAGTCATCGCCAGCTTACTTAGCCTTGCGTCAGCCGGGGGTTACCTGCAAGGGTGCTTTTACCACCCTTTTTCACCCTTACCTGCGGATGCAGGCGGTATATTTTCTGTGGCCCTATCCGTCTATCTACCTTGCGGTAGATAGCCTCCCCTTGCGGAGAGCGGCTCGCTCCCTGACGTCCGGACTTTCCTCTGAAGGCAGTAAGTCCTTCAGTGTAGGCGCCCCCGTCCCTTATTATTTCTCAGCAAAATCTAATCCCAATATGCGAAACTCCGCTCGGCGATTAGCTTGCTCATCTGCATCTGATAGCTCAGGATAGATTAGAGGCTGCGACTCTCCAAAGCCTATGGCAGATAAGCGACGAGGATTGATACCTTTATTGGTCAGGTACTTTACTACTGCCTTAGCGCGATTGTCAGAGAGGCGGATGTTATATTTCTCGCTCCCGTTTGTATCGGTGTGGGCCCCTATAAGAATGCGGAGAGAGGCATTATTTTGGAGCAGGGCGACAAGCTTATCCAACTCCGAAGCGGCATCCGGGCGGATGTCGTATTTATCAAAGTCAAAGTAGATATTCTGGAGCACTATCGGGCGAGCGATTTCTATGCGATCCAAGTAGATGTCAATATCCGCTTCAAGTTCCATAGACTTCGTTGCGTCACGGGTAGAAACGGCGACTTCGTTAGCGAGATATTCAGGGGCATTACCAATCAAACGGTAATCTTTTCCGGGTTCCAAAGTAAAACGATACCGCGCGCTCTGGTCCGTATTGAAGGTATCTATCGGTACAAGCTTACCCTCACGAGATTCATAAAGGGTTACGGTAGCAAAGGGTATAGGTAGTTTAGTAGAACCGTCTCGCACTGTGCCTTGCACAGCCAGTTCAATCTTCTGACGCAGGATTCGCTTGACCAAATAAATGTCATCCCGGCCGCGTCCTCCGGGCCTATTGGAGGCGATAAAACCTATGGTATCTTGCTTTATCCAGAATAGAGAGAAGTCATCGTACGAAGAGTTGATTGGAGTACCGAGATTTTTAGGCTGTTGCCAAGAAGCCAAACGCCCCTCTGCGCGAAAGACATCATAGCCGCCCATTCCCGGGTGTCCATCTGAAGCAAAGTATATCGTTTTGCCATCTCGTCCCACGTGGGGATAGATTTCATTGAAAGGGGTATTGATGATTTTACCAGCATGAACTGGGGCTCCCCACTCATTCCCGACTTTCTGGGCATACCAGATATCAGTTCCACCGAGTCCGCCATCCCTATCCGAAATGAAGTACATGATGTTTCCATCAGGTGTAAGAGATGGCTGAGCATCGTAGGTAGGAACGAGTTTCTTTTTTCCTTTGGAGTTGACCTCAACCTCTCTTTTGCCTGCGATAGCTTCTATTTTCTCAAAAGGCCCCCACTCTTTCTTCTGCGGATCAAATGTGCTGCGAAATATACTGCACCCCCAGTACTTACGATATTTTCCCTGTCCGCAGATGGTATAGTACATCGTCATCCCATCAGGGGCGATGACGGCACCACCATCATTTGCCGCTGTATTGACCTTCTTGCCGAGATTTTGAACTTTACCTACCACACGACCGAGATAAGCTGTATCACTCTTCATTTGCACCACCCATAGGTCTGAATACGTAGGCTCCCCATACTCTGGGAAACGAGCGCTACTCTGACCTCCCGTACGATGGCTGGTAAAAATAAGAAAAGTATCGCTTTTCACGACGAAAAGCGTGGGCGCGTATTCGCTCACCTGAGAGTTTACAGCCATGAGAGAACGAAGCTCATAGGCAGGCTGCTCAGCGAGTAGCTTTTCCGCAAGCTTGCATCCTTCTAACTCCACTTCCGCCTGTTTGCGCAGAATGTCTTGGGTTTTATGCCTGCGTAAAAACTCCTCAAGAGACTGCTGAGCCTCTTTGTATCGGCCTAACTTTTTCTGAGCAATACCCAAATCCAGATAAATCGTATCACTGGTTTCTGCGTTGATGGCCAGAGCTTTTTGGTAAGCCTCTACGGCTTTTTCGGTTTCATTTGTGTACCAGTAGCAGCGTGCCAGCTTGTAAGCGGCATACTGATTGTTTGCATCAAGAGCTAAGGCTTGTTTGTACAGCTCAGCGGCTTTTTCTGGGTTGCGGTAGGTATAGTACTCTTTATCGGCTTCGGCGATTAGCTTCCGAACTTTGCTGGACTGAGCGAAAAGTGTAGCCCACCCTACGGCTAATAGAGTTAGATAGCGTCGCATGCCAGCACAAATATAAGGCAAAAATCGCAAACCTCTCGGTTTGCCTACCTTTGCTTTATGTGGAGTACAGGGCAAATACGACGGGCATTTTTGGATTTTTTCGCAGGGAAAGGGCATCTAATCGTTCCTTCTGCCCCCCTTGTCAATAAAAACGATCCCACGCTCTTTTTCGTCAATGCCGGCATGAATCCTTTCAAGGATGTATTCATGGGATTCAAAGAAGCGCCTGCTCCCCGAGTAGCCGATACGCAAAAGTGCTTACGCGTCTCTGGCAAACATAACGACTTAGAGGAAGTCGGGCATGATACCTATCATCACACTTTTTTTGAAATGCTTGGCAACTGGTCTTTTGGCGATTACTTCAAGGCAGAAGCTATTGCTTGGGCATGGGAGCTTCTGACCCAGGTGTATAAGCTCCCGCCAGATCGTCTATATGTGACGGTATTTGGGGGCGATGAAGAATGGGGCCTACCCAAAGATGAGGAAACATACGCCTTGTGGCAGCAATATGTTCCCGCGGAGCGCATAAGGTTTTTTGGACGCAAAGACAACTTCTGGGAGATGGGCGACACTGGTCCATGCGGCCCTTGTACAGAGATCCACATAGACCTTCGGACAGAAGCCGAGGACTCTGCCGCGCCTTTACTCAACTCGGGGCATCCCCTCGTCATAGAGATATGGAACTTGGTCTTCATTCAATACAATCGCCGAAGCGACGGGAGCTTAGAACCCCTCCCTATCAAAAGTGTAGATACCGGGATGGGGCTGGAAAGATTAGCTATGGCGCTCCAAGGCAAGACATCTACTTATGATACTGACATTTTTCTAAGTCTCCGTCAGGCAGTGGAGAAGCTTAGCGGCTACTCCTACGGCACAGATGCCAAGAAGGATGTAGCTGTTCGCGTGATAAGTGATCATATTCGTGCGCTTGGCTTTGCGATAGCTGATGGGCAGTCCCCTAGCAATGTCGGAGCTGGATATGTGCTGCGTCGGCTTTTGCGGAGAGCTGTACGATATGGGTATCAATTCCTCGGCCTGTCAGAGCCATTCTTGCATAGCCTCATACCGCTGCTTGCAGAGCAGTACGCAGATACCTTCCCTGAGCTCCAAGCTCAAGCCGATACCATCCAAAACATCATTGCTGGCGAAGAGGAAAGCTTCCTGCGCACACTTGGGCGCGGGATGGCTCGGTTAGAGGGTTTCCTTGCCCATCATCAAGTTCAGACCATTCCAGGCGAGGTCGCGTTTGAGCTATACGATACTTATGGGTTTCCATTGGACCTTACGCAGCTCATCGCCCGAGAACGCGGGCTCTCCGTAGATATCAGCGGTTATGAACAAGCGCTCGCTGCTCAGAAAGCCCGCAGTCGCCGGGCTACTGAGCGCAGTTTCGGGGATTGGCTGGAAATAGAAGAAGGGACGCATTCGCATTTTATCGGTTATGATGCTTATGAAGCGCGGGTTCGCATCATCCGCATGCGCCAAGTAGAGGGGGCTAAAGGTCGCCAGTATCATGTGGTACTGGATAAAACGCCCTTCTACCCCGAAGGCGGTGGTCAGGTAAGCGACACAGGCTATCTAAGGCGTGGGCGAGATCGGTTGGACGTCATCCATGTGTATAAAGAACAGGAAACCATCATCCATGTACTCTCCGCCCTTCCCGAAAATCCGGAGGGCGAATGGTACGCCGCCATAGATATTGCAAGGCGTACAGGGACTTCTCATCACCATACTGCAACCCACCTTCTACATGCAGCATTGCGAGAAGTCCTCGGCCCCCATGTGCGTCAAAGCGGCTCCTTAGTCGCCCCCGACCGCTTGCGATTTGATTTTTCTCACCCGCACAAGCTGACCTCAGAAGAGCTGAGCACCATAGAACGCGTCGTGAATGACAAGATCGCCGCCGCCCTCGTTCGCCGAGAATACAGGGATCTCCCATATCAAGCCGCCATAGCCAAAGGAGCTTTAGCCTTCTTCGGCGAAAAGTATGGCGAACGGGTACGCATGATAGAGTTCGGCGGAAAGTTTTCGCGAGAGCTATGTGGAGGCACTCACGCAACCAATACCTTAGAGCTCCGTTACTTCAAGATACTGAGCGAGTCTGCTAGTGCTGCTGGTATTCGCCGTATAGAAGCCATCACTGGCGACTCATATTTTGCGTGGGTCAGAGACCGCCTAAACGAAATAGAACAAGTACGTAGCCTACTCAAGCATCCGCCGCAGCTGCTCAAGTCCGTAGAAAAACTTCTCGCAGAAAAGGAAGCATGGGAAACCCAGCACAATGCGTGGATCCGTTTATATGCAGAAATGCTCTTAGCCCACTGGGGAGAAAAAAAGCTATACATCGCCGAGACTCGCCTACCTGACGGGGTGGGTGTGCGTGAATTATTACTTGCGCTACAGCGAGTGCGTCCTACGGCGACTTTCGTTCTGGTCATACCGCGGGATGACTCTATGGACATCGGCATCTGTGCCCCTGATAAAGCCCAAAATCTTCTTAACCATATATGCCAGGCCATCGGAGGCAGAGGAGGGGGGCAGCAGAAGCTCGCCACAGGCAAACTCCCGCCTCTGCCCGATGCAGTAAAGCGGCTGACAGAGCTCTTACAGCTTATTGAGAGTCCAGCATACAAGGATTAGAGGGTATAGAGCCAAAAACCAACCTACACGCCCATAAGTGACCACAGAAGTGGGCATCAGTCCCTGCTCTGAGAACACAAATCCTCTGCTCTAAGCTTGACTAAGGCGCCCCCTCGTCTCTGCGCCGTATGATGGTCTGTTGGTAATAAGTACGAGAATTTTATACCTTTGTGTCATGCCCCATTATGTAAGACTTGGGCAGGTGCCTCATAAGCGGCACACACAGTTTCGTAACAATGGCAAGCTATTCGCAGAAGAGCTGATTAGTACGGAAGGCTTTTCAGACATATACAGTCTCGTTTATCACGTGCATCCACCGACCATTGTTCGTGCGGTGGAAGAGCGCACTGTGGATTTACGTCCCCGAGCTGCGATAGAAAACAACATGCGACATAGGGCTTTTCGTGGATTTGCCGTTCAGCCTCAGGAAGATTATCTGGAAAGTCGTACTGTCGTGCTCTTCAACGAGGATGTCCATCTGTCGCTGGCTGCTCCCAAGCGAGGCTTTTCGGACTACTTTTACAAAAATGCCTCTGCCGATGAACTGATATTTGTACACGAGGGCACAGGCGAACTGCGCACGGGCTTTGGGATAGTCCGTTTTCAGCCGGGGGATTATCTTCATATTCCACGAGGGACGATTTATCAGATGCGGTTTGATACTCCCGAGAATAGGCTATTCATCATAGAGTCCTACTGCGGTGCGCTTCGGTTCCCCAAACGGTACATGAATGAGTACGGTCAGCTGATGGAGCACTCTCCTTTCTGCGAGCGGGATATTCGTCCGCCGACAGACTTGGAGACCCACCACGAGACTGGTGAGTTTGTCGTCAAAATCAAAAAACGTGGTGAGCTTTTTACCTATATTTTAGGCACTCATCCGTTTGACTTTGTCGGTTGGGATGGCTATCTATATCCGTATGCTTTTTCCATACATGACTTTGAGCCTATAACTGGGCGTGTTCATCAGCCCCCTCCGGTTCATCAGACTTATGAAGCGAGGCAGTTCGTGGTATGCTCATTTGTGCCGCGCCTGTATGACTATCATCCTTTAGCTATCCCCGCGCCTTACAATCATAGCAATGTTGATTCTGATGAAGTGCTCTACTATGTAGAGGGAGAGTTCATGAGCCGCAAGCATGTAGAGCGTGGCATGATAACTTTACATCCGATGGGCATACCTCATGGGCCTCATCCTGGCGCCGTAGAAAAAAGCATCGGGGCTAAGGAAACGCATGAGTTAGCCGTCATGGTAGATACTTTCCGCCCCCTCATGCTCACGCAAGCAGCCCTTGAAATAGAAGCATCTGACTACTACCTAAGCTGGATACCTGATACACAAAAAATCTAACGAGCTATGAGTACGATTACAGAAATCTTATCTACACCGACGCAGGCAGCCGATTTTCTGCCTATTCTTGGGACGGACTATGTTGAGTTTTATGTTGGAAATGCCAAACAATCTGCGTATTACTACCAGCATGCTTTTGGCTTCCAGCCCGTAGCTTATAGAGGTTTAGAGACAGGGCATAGAGAAGCCGCTAGCTATGTGCTCCGTCAAGGAAAAGTAACGCTCGTTTTGACCACGCCGTATCATCCTGGCAACTTTATCTCTGACCACATATACCGCCATGGGGATGGGGTACGCACTCTGGCCCTCTGGGTAGAAGATGCTACTCAGGCATATGAAGAAACTACTAAGCGTGGCGGTAAGTCTTTTTTACCGCCGACTCGCCTCACGGATGAACATGGCGAGGTGGTGCTTTCGGGGATTCATACCTACGGAGATACTGTCCATGTATTTGTAGAGCGTAAAAACTATCGTGGGGCTTTTCTGCCAGGGTTTATTCCGTGGTCGGGCTTTGGTAAAAGCGAACCTGTCGGCTTCAAATACGTAGACCACTGTGTCGGAAATGTCTATCTCGGAGAAATGAACCAGTTTGTCGCCTTCTACCGAGATGTGATGGGATTCAGCCAGCTGGTATCTTTTGATGACAGAGACATCTCTACGGAGTATTCGGCGCTGATGAGTAAAGTCATGGCCAATGGAAATGGGTATATCAAATTCCCTATAAACGAGCCTGCCAAAGGCCGCCGAAAATCCCAAATAGAAGAGTATCTGGAATTCTACCATGGCCAAGGAGTACAGCATATAGCTCTGGCTACGGATGATATTATTCATACAGTGAGAGAACTGCGAAAGCGGGGCGTAGAATTTTTAGAGACGCCGAAGGCATATTACGAGACAGTGTTGGATCGGGTAGGGCACATAGATGAGCCGTTGGAAGTGTTAGCCGAGCTTGGGATACTAATAGACCGAGATGATGAGGGCTATCTTCTACAAATTTTCACCAAACCAGTACAAGACCGGCCGACGGTATTTTATGAGATTATCCAGCGTAAGGGCGCCAAGTCCTTTGGAAAAGGAAACTTCAAAGCCCTTTTTGAGGCCATAGAACGAGAGCAAGCCCGCCGCGGCAATCTGTAAGCTTGTCTCTTTGAAGCGCTTTTTGCGCCGCAGCGAGTGGAAGATTAAGGCTACTCTCCGAAGCCTTTCACCAGCCCTACGGATTTGTCTTACGCCCCCTACGAGATCTCATAAGGGCTACCAAGGTCATGCCTTTATCCGTATGGATGGGCTGGGGGACCTCTGGATGTGGCTGCCTTTCGTCGCTGCTCTCAGAAAACAGTATCCCGAAGAGCCTTTTTATCTCTTGGTGAATTCTCTGTGGGCAGAGGTCGCCGAGCAAACAAATCTCTTTGCCAGAGTAATACCTATACAAGCAGAGCGGTTTCGCCGTTCCGTAACTTACCGCAGGCGGGCTATACAGGAGCTTCGGCAGCGCATGCCTCCCGTAGAGCGGATTTGGCAAAGTACCTATTCCAGAAGGATCGTCGTGGAGGACCTACTGAG
This sequence comes from Bacteroidia bacterium, assembly GCA_025057135.1. Taxonomy (GTDB): domain Bacteria; phylum Bacteroidota; class Bacteroidia; order SpSt-205; family SpSt-205; genus SpSt-205. Next base: position 12,298 of record JANWXY010000003.1, read on the forward strand.
CTATGCTGTTCCCGCTCGCGAGCGCATAGCATGGAGCCGAGACGCCGCAGTCCCAGAACCGTACTGGCTCGGGAACTGGCTGGATGCGCGGATTTATACCACTCTATACCATTCGCCGCTGCCCTCTCTGACGCATGAATGGATACGGTACAAGTGGTGGCTGCAACAACTGGGCTTAGATTCATTAGACTTTGGTATTTACTATCGGCTGCGGGAAAAGCTACGGTATCCTTCGCCCACGCCATTTATCGCCGCTGTGGTAGGCGCAGGGGGGCGAGCTCGCATTCCGCCACTTTCCCTCTTTCAAACGCTACTGCAGCGGCTAAAACGTCGCATGGGTATGCCCGTACGTTTGCTCGGGACGCTTTCAGACAGAAAGTTTGCTGCTGCACTCAAAGATAGTGATGATGTAGAAGACTACACAGGGCGATTATCTCTTATAGAAGCGATAAAGTCTGTAGCCAGCGCCTCGTTAGTTATCTCACCAGAGACAGGTTTAGGACACATTGCATGCACTTTAGGCATTCCTACCTTAGTGATAGCGGGGGGCGGACATTGGGGACGATTTATTCCATATCCTCCTGAGGGCGCATTTCCTCTCAAGGTAATCACCCATGAAATGGCATGCTTTGGCTGTGGCTGGATGTGCAAATACCAGCTCTCCCGAAATCACCCTTACCCTTGCATCGCGCAACTATCCCCAGAAGAGACCGCTAATCAGGCGGTAGAATGGGCAGAGAAAATGCTTCACTCTAAAACACAGTCGGCATAGTCGGCCGCTTGAAAAGATACCGATGAAGCGGCTTATACGTCGCGCCCTCTGGGCGCAAGATGGACTGATAAATATACCCTACCGTGAAAAGAAAGCTGATGGGTTCTACCTTCCTCGAGCTTTGCCACCGTAAAGGAACGCGCGAACGAGCTATCGTAATATGCGGCACAAAGGGGGCGGTAAAAGGAAGGTCTAAAACCTCATGTAGGCATTTCACGGTTTCTTCTAAGAGTGGAGATCGTTCCAAATAAACCCAGAGGGTTCTACCTTTCCATCCGATATGACTCGGACGGAGGGCAACACAACTATGCCCCTGAAGTATAGGCGTCACAAGCCGATGAATCTCACTGACCTGAGTCTCAGTTCGTTCGCCGAGGAAACAGAGGGTTAGATGCCAAGATTCGGTAGGAATCCACCGAGCCCCATCTGGTAAAAGTGGGGGGCGATTTTGGAGTATCCACGCAGTAGCCTCAGGCGGTATAGGCAGTCCTATGAAAACCCGCATACTCTTTTAGGCACTACTAACTAACGAAAAATAGCACATATATCTGTAAGATGCCGGCAGAGTTTCTGTTGATTGGTTTGTATGTTTGTAGTAAGGTGATGCGATGGGTAATAGCGCTGGTGTGGCTTGCATTTTCACAGGGCGGTGTAGCGATCGGACAATGGGGAGTATATGCCTATCATGGATACATAAAGCGTATAGGATATGCTACGCCTTATTTCTGGTTTCTGAGTGGGGAAGGAGTATGCCTAATAGACGGCGAAACTGGTGCTTATCGGGAGTTAGACAGGACCCGTGGTCTTTTATACAACCTGCCCACGGCTCTGTATAGTGATAGCCGTGGAGAGGTATTTATAGGTTACGAAGACGGACAAATCCAGCACGGAACCTCGCCTCAGTATCTGGAGGTGATACGAGACATTGCGATTAATCCTTTCTATACCTCCAGGGCGATCAGAGACTTTTACGCCAAAGGCGACACTTTATTTATAGCTACGGATTTTGGCTTAGTAGTTTGGCATAGGAGACTTCGGCGCGTGCTTGGAAGTGTATCGCAGTTTCCGGGTAAATCCTTCGCCGCACCTGTCAAAGGTGTATGGTATGCAGCCGCTCGTCTGTGGGCTTTCATGGAGGAGGGACTTTATACACTGCCCGAAGGGCTTCCATGGACGGGTCCCTGGCAAAAGGTATCCCGTACGGGCGTGTTGGACACCTTTGCCCTATTCCGCGGTTGGGCTGAGACGCCCATGGGACTCTTGGCTGCTTACAAGGGCAATCTGTATCGCTGGACGGACACAGGCTGGACGGCATATCAGTTAGCTCCGCCTCTGGGAGGAAAAAGGGTTTTTAGCATATGTAGCCAAGGGGGTAGTTGGGCAATCGCTCTGGATACGACAGATATATTTTACTTCGGGGCGGATGGCACTATTAGAAAGCTCTGGAATCCCGCAGCTCATGTAATATGGATATCTTCTGATGGCTCCTATGGTGCAGCCGGAAGCACTTGGATCGGGGGGCTTGCTTATTCTCCCAAGCAGAACATCAATACCGATACCTATCAGCGACTGCGCAGTAGCTTACCTACTGACATCACGCCGAATCCAGAGGGACTCTTTTTTGTACATAGTGGCTCCGGATTCTGGGGGCCGGGATGGGGCAATATGCTCACTTTCTATCCTCATGGTGCTCAAAGGGGGATCGGAATAGAGCCCAATCAAATCCTTCAACGACCGGTTACGGGCTTCACTCAGACAGCCTGGGATGGCCAGCACACCTGGGTACTCAGTAGTGGGCTGGTCTTTAAGGTCCATCGCACCAGCATTACAGATACTTTTAGTGCGTATAACGCTCCATTTGACGGACTTTTCCCCGATGCCGACGGTAAGCCAACCTTGATGGGATTCTCATCCATAGCCATAGACAGTAGAGGTACTGTCTGGATAGGCAAAACGTTTGGCTTCAGGAATATCCTTTGGTACAGCCCTTCCACTAGTAGATGGTACACATTAGCGCGTTCAGAAGCTGTCCTCTCTGTGAAAGTTGACTCACGAGGATACAAATGGTTTCTCCTAAGAGGTGGCAAGCTTTTAGTCATAGATGACCGAGGGCGGCCGGACGAACCGAGTCAGTTCAGGACGGCTTTATTAGGTGAAGGCGGGCAACCTCTGCCGGGTTTGCCGAGTATAGTTATACAAGCGCTCGCGCCAGACCGGGGAGGGGCTATTTGGCTTGGCACGGATAAAGGCGTTGCAGTATTGAATGGCGACCCTTTTTCGGGTATAGTATCGGTTTCTGTGCCTGTGATTGAAAATCGTTATCTCTTAGAGGAGGAGAGTATCACGGATATTGCCGTGGATGGGCAAAACCGTAAATGGATCGGTACTTATAGCAGCGGTGTATATGTCCTAAACTCAGACGGTACGCGCCAGCTCGCTTCCTATAATGTCAGTAATAGCCCTTTACCGAGTAATCTGATTTACCGAATCCGCCCATGGGATCATACAGGCGAAATTTTTATGCTTACTTCCGCTGGTACTGTCAGCTACAGAGACTGGGCGACCAGCCCCTCAGAACGGCTGGATACTCTGTACATCTTTCCCAATCCCGTATCTCGGCACTTTGAAGGCTTAGTAGGAATACGAGGCTTATCTGAAAGTAGCACTGTACGAGTCATGACCACTGACGGGCAGCAGATTCGGTATTTACAAGGATTTGGCGGACAGGCTGTATGGGACCTGCGCACCATAACTGGGGAAAAAGTTTCCCCGGGCGTCTATCTAATCGGCGCCATAGATAAGGAGGGACAACGCAGCGCCTTAGGGAAAATTATTGTTACGGACTAAAAATGCGCTTCTACCTCGTTTCTGCTACCACACAGGTGAGATGGGAACGGCGGGTCCGTTCATCAGCAGTACCCGCTCTCGTAGGGTGCACCGGCCCTTTAGCACCCACTGTCTCCAAGCAGCTTAGCGCGGCTTTTTCAGAACTTGGCATACCTAACCGATGGTTGCCCATGCGGCGCCGACCAGAGCTTCTGGAAAAAACTGTATCTGCGGGACACTGGCAAGCCTCAGTTTTATCTCAGCTTCAACAAGAAACGCCGATTATTATACTCGATGCTGAAGACTCCCAGCTTCGCACACTATGGGACTTCCTGCGCATCTCTGGGGAAATAGAGGATTTGTACTTTATGCCGGCCCACCTCATACCCACCACCATACATGCTCGCACTCTATCCGACCTACGAGAATGGGCCGCTGCCGATGAAGCTCTCCAAAAGGACTTTCTCTTAGCAGCCAATTGGCTACCCTGCACCCTTACACCTATGCTCTCATGAGCTACGAAGTGAAAACCCGCGGGATAGTGCTCCGTCGCTATCCTTTTAGAGAAAAAAGCTGGATTCTCAGGCTGTATACGGAAAGCGAAGGTACCCTAAGCGTACTTGCTTCTGGGAGAAAGCAGGCGGTAGCTTTACCCGGGGCCCTGGTTCATGTCACCTTGCGCATCCGCCCCCACAGAGAAATCCAGCGACTCGTTGAAATGGATTGGGACTACATTTATGGGCATTTTTTTCATGATCTCGAGCGCACACCTTACCTGCTATTGGCCATAGAATGGCTCAGCCAGTGTCTTCGCGCTCCGGAGGGAGACCTTTTTCAATGGCTCCGAAATCAACTCATCGCTCTGGATAAAGCTTCGGAACCGCGCGAGGCTATTCTCCGCATGCTTGCGGACCTACTCGGACGATTAGGGGGCATGCCTCCGTCCCCTCCCTATACCTTCTCCAAAGTAGAGGAGGCTTATCAGCATGCTTTTCCTGAGTGGAAGCCCATAAGTAGTCATAGTCTCATTACATTTGCAGGCTTATGAGCGATAATCCTACACCTGTTGGTCCTCTTCTTAGAGATATAGAAACGCCTGAGAGCCTTCGGCTCCTGCCAGAAGATGCTTTGCCGCAGCTTGCTGAAGAGCTGAGGAGCTTTCTGATACATCATGCCGCTCAGTACGGAGGGCATTTCGCAGCAAGCTTGGGAGTAGTTGAGCTCACGATAGCTCTTCATTATGTATATCAGACGCCTCAGGATCTCTTAGTGTGGGATGTAGGTCACCAAGCTTATGGGCACAAGGTTTTGACAGGGCGCCGAAACGTTTTTCATACCAATCGTCTGAAAGATGGTATTTCTGGCTTCCCTAAGCGAGCGGAGTCTATTTATGATACCTTCGGGGTAGGACATTCCTCTACCTCTATATCAGCTGCTCTGGGCATGGCTGAGGCCCTACGCCATCGGGGAGAAACCCATCGTAAAGTAGTTGCTGTGATTGGAGATGGAGCTTTGACGGCTGGTTTAGCATATGAAGGGTTGAATAATGCTGGGGCGTTACAGTCCGACTTGTTGATTATCCTGAATGACAATCAAATCTCCATAGATGATAATGTCGGTGCTATCAAGGATTATTTAGCAGGTATCACGGCTTCCCGCTCTTACAATCGCTTCCGAGACGAAATATGGAAGCTTCTGACCCGTATTCAAGAAAAGTTAGGCACCCGAGTGAGGGATTATGCTGCAAGGTTAGAAGAAGCGCTTACCTTTCTCGTAGCCCGTCCGGCGGTGCTTTTTGAAAGTCTGGGACTGCGGTATTTCGGTCCTGTAAATGGACATGATGTGCAAGGACTGGTAGATACGCTACGCAATCTATATTCTCTCCCAGGACCTAAGCTCCTTCATTGCCGCACAGTTAAGGGCAAAGGCTTCCCTCCCGCTGAGAAAGACCCCATCAAGTGGCATGCTCCGGCTTTCAAATTTGACCCACATACAGGGGAGCCTCAGATTTCCGCTCCTTCCCAACCCACTCCGCCTCGCTATCAAGACGTTTTTGGCGAAACTATCATAGAGCTGGCGGAAATAGACCCTCGAGTCGTCGCTGTCACGCCTGCTATGCTCTCAGGCTCCGGTCTGTCAAAAATGCATCGCCTAATGCCCCATCGCTGCTATGACGTGGGTATCGCCGAACAACACGCCGTGACGTTTAGCGCTGGGCTTGCCACCCAGGGCATGAAGGTTTTCTGTAATATCTACTCTACTTTCCTGCAGAGAGCTTACGATCAAGTAATACATGATGTGGCAATACAGGATATTCCTGTAATATTCTGCCTGGACAGAGCAGGTGCCGTAGGTGCAGATGGTGCGACGCATCAAGGGCTTTACGATATTGCCTACCTGCGTCCCATACCGAATCTCATCCTTTCTGCCCCTCTAAATGAATCCGAGCTGCGTAACCTGATGTTCTCTGCGCTGCAAGCAGAACATCCTTTCGTAATGCGATATCCGAGGGGTAATGGAGTTCTCCTAAATTGGCGCACCCCTTTTTCAGAAATCCCGATAGGCAAAGGGCGTCTTTTGAGAGATGGAGAAAATGTCGCTATTCTCAGCTACGGACACATCGGTAATGAAGTTCTCAGAGCCTGTGAGCTGCTTGAATCGGAAGGATTATTCCCAGCTGTGTATGACTTGCGCTTTGCTAAACCTTTGGATGAGGAGCTTCTGGAGGAGGTGGCGAGGCGATTTTCTTATGTGATTACCGTTGAGGATGGGGTTAAGATCGGTGGGGTAGGCAGCGCCGTACTGGAATGGTTCGCTGAACATGGATATGCTCTACCTGTCAAAAGATTAGGCGCGCCAGATATTGTATTAGAGCATGCTACTCAGGCGGAGCAGTATGCCCTGTGCGGTTATGATAGGTATGCGATAGTGGCATCCGTACGAGATGCCTATCACAAATATGTTCCACATCCGTGGAGATTGCGCTGATAGCGATATTCCTTCTTGGGTATGCTCTCATAGCCTTAGAGCATAATCTTCATATAGATAAAGCTGCCACGGCTATCTTGACCGGTGCGACGAGCTGGTTTTTGATTTTTGGACTACCTCTTTTTACTCATGGGAGTATTCCTACTGCTTTAGAGGAAGGTCTGGTTCATCATTTGAGCGAGGCTGCTGCCATACTTTTTTTCCTCCTCGGAGCCATGACCATCGTAGAAGTCATAGACTCCTATGATGGCTTTCGTTTCCTCCTGCGTCTGATGCGGGTGCATCATGTGGGAACCTTTCTGGGGATTTTAGTGACGCTGAGTTTCTTCATATCCGCGGTCATAGACAACCTCACTACTACCCTTCTCATGGTATCTCTCCTACAGAAAGCAACGCTACCTGAGCAGCGGAATGTACGCTTATTAGGGGCATCTCTCGTAGTATTAGCCGCTAACTCTGGGGGAGCCTGGAGCCCGCTCGGGGATGTAACCACCACCATGCTCTGGATAAAAGGATGCATAACCGAAACCGGCATTATCAAGAAAACTTTCATTCCCAGCGTCGTATCTGTGGTGGTTCCTTTTCTAATCATGGTACGCTACTTCAGAGGCGCTTCTTTGAGGGTGCGTGAAGCCTTGCAGGAGGTTCAGGAAGAGCTTCCCGCTCGGGTCAGTCTGACGGTGTTTATTGTAGGGATAGGGGGGATTTTAGCTGTACCCATCCTGAAGCTGATATTTCATGTACCGCCATTTTTAGCAATGCTATTAGCGATGAGTGTCGTTTGGATTACCACGGAACTGTTCTACCGCCGCCTCAAAAATCGTGTAAGTGAGCCTATGCGTCTAAAAGTTGCCTCAGCCTTAGAGAAGATTGATACGCCGAGCTTACTCTTTTTCTTGGGAATACTTTTAGCAGTAGGCGCTCTTGGGCAGGTGGGACTTTTGCGTCACGCTGCACAAGCTCTGAATGAAGGCATAGGCGACTTAGATATCGTGGTATTCCTAATGGGCGTTCTTTCTTCTGTCGTAGATAATGTCCCACTTGTTGCAGCGGCGATAGAAATGTATCCTTTGTCGGAGTTTCCGACTGACCATCGCTTATGGGAGTTTATGGCGTACGCAGCAGGAGTAGGGGGTAATATTCTCATCATTGGCTCAGCAGCGGGTGTAATAGCTATGGGTATGGAAAAAATAGAGTTTTTCTGGTACCTAAAGCGGGTAGCGTGGATTGCTTTCTTAGGATACGCTTCTGGAGCTTTGGCTTATATAATACTTGCATAAAAGCGCCCTGACAGGGACCTACTTACCACCTCGGCTGCGTAGGCGTCCCAACCCCGAAGTAATCTCAATAACTATACCGCCTCTACCTTGGGCCTTCCAAGACGCCCTGATGTGGCTCGTCATTCAGTCTCTTAGGTAGTTGTACTTCATCCGATGAAGCCACCGGCGCCACCTAAGAGTGCCTGCGTGAAGCATATAATACAACACAGGAACTACTATTAGCGTAATCACAGTTGCAAAGCTCAACCCAAAAATAATAGCACTCGCTAAAGGCAGCCAGAAAAATGCGGTGTCCCCTCCAAAAAATATCTTGGGATCACCCGTTTCAAACAGAGACACAAAGTCTATATTGAAACCCACAGCTAATGGAATAAGCCCCAGCACGGTAGATGCGGCTGTGAGGAGAACAGGCTTCAACCGAATAGAGGCCCCCTCTACAATAGCCCGACGCGTGCGATAGCCACGCCCTCGCAGCTCTTCTATGAACTCTACAAGCAGAATGCCATTCTTTATGACCACCCCGAGAAGGGCTACAATGCCTACCCCAGCCAGCACGACGGAAAACTCTATTTGAGTCAGCGCAAAGCCCCAAATCACTCCTATTAGACTGAAAAATACTTGTGAGAGAATAATCAGCGGAATGCCCACAGAGTTGAACTGGGCTATCAGAATGAGGAATATCCCCCCGACCGCCAGCAGAAATGCCCGTTGAAGAAATGCTGCGGCTTTGCCTTGCTCCTCCTGTTCTCCGCCTATTTTGACTGAGACCTCCTTAGGTAAAGGTAGCGCTTGTAGGGCTCTGCGAATCTGATTATTTATGTCAGTGGCATTATAGCCTGGAAGCACATCGGAGGATATGGTGATAGTTCTTTTGAGATTTTTACGGCGGATAAGCCCCTGTCCAGAACCGTACGAAAGGGTGGCGAAACTGGAAAGGGGATACTGCTTGAGGCGGCCATCGCTCATATCTCTGAATACGATGCGATGCGTAAGCAGAAGCTCCGGCTGGCGCTGGTAATCTTCTTTATAGCGGATTTGAATGGGATATTCGTCTTCTTTATCACGAAGCTTAGAAGCTTCTTTACCATAAAGAGCCGTTCGGAGCTCACCTCCAAGCTGGGCTGCGGATAAACCCGCCCGCTGCGTTCTTTCTCTATCCACAAGGAGGCGTATCTCCGGACGGCTCAGAACGAGGTCGCTATTGAGCTCTTGGATACCAGGAATACGCAGAGAATCTAAAAAGCTTTTTACAAGCTGGGAGGCCCGAATAGCAAGTGTAGGGTCTTCACTGGAAACTTCTATTTGGATAGGTTTGCCTGCTGGTGGTCCTGCACGATCTGGCTCTACTTGAAGGGTGACCCCCGGAATATCTCGCAGAGCTAAGTAAATGGAGTCTAAGTATGGACGGGTAGATCGTCCCTCTCGCTTTCTAAACTCTACAAAGGCAATAGTGATCTTGGCTCTATTCGGTGCGCTACTACTACTGCGGTCAAAAGGGTCTCCCGACCCTACACCGACATTTACAAGCACTGAGGTAACCAGAGGGTTACTTTCGCCTAAAACGGCTTTGACTTTTTTATATGCCAATTCGGCGAGCTGATTCGTGTAGTCAGCTGAGGTGCCCTCTGGTAGCTTCAAGTAGGCATAAATGTAGTTGGGGTCTCTATTGGGGAAAAAAGACACCTTGGGCGGTCGCGCAGCGAAGAGAATTACTCCCAGAATGAATAACCCTAAGACGCCGAGGAGTACCCATTTAGGATGTCCGCGCTGGATAGACCAGTGAAGGATGCGACGATGACCTTTCATAAAAGACGGCAAAACCTTCTCTTGAAAGCCCGTAATCATCCAGCGGAGTATCGTACGCGCAGCGATAAAAAGCCCTATCAGCGTCAAAGTAAAATTGCCCATGGCTATCCACCCTGCCAGGTAAAACACCCCTGCCGCAAGGGCTATTAGTCCGAGTGTAAAGAGAAAGCCTCTACTCCATACTTTTCTTTTCCCTGCCTCCACAGGACGCATAAAATCCACCGCAAAGACAGGATTGATGATGTAGGCAACAAGCAGAGAAGCAAAAAGGGTGATCAGAAAGGTTACAGGCAAGTAGTATAAAAATTTCCCAGGAATGCTCTCCCAGAAAAGTAGAGGTACGAAGGGCGCCGCAGTGATTAGAGTGCCTGAGAGTACGGGAATAAACACCTCTGTGGCAGCTACTTGAGCTGCTTGAAGTATAGGCACTCGTCCATTGTCAAAGAGCCTATATGTATTTTCCACGACGACAATAGCGTCATCCACTACGATCCCCAGAGCTAATAAAAAGGTAAAGAGCACCACCAGGTTGAGGCTGTATCCTAAGGTCGGAAAAGCCAAAAAGGCCACAAATGACGATAAAGGCACGGATAGCCCGACGAAAAGAGCATTTTCCAGTCCGATAAAAAACATCATTACCACTGTAACGAGGATAAATCCAATAATAATCGTATTCACGAGGTCATCTAGTTGAACGCGAGTGCGTTCAGATTGGTCATTAGTGATGACGACGCGAAGATTAGGAGGTAAGAATTCTCGCTGGGCTCGTCCTATCAGAGCGAATATCGCATCGGCCGCCTCTACGAGATTTTCTCCGGACTTTTTGATGACATTTAAGGTAATAACGGGTTTTCCGTCTAAAAAGGCGTAGCTTTCCCGCTTTTTATAGCCGTCATAGACATCCGCCACATCTCGCAGATAGACGGAAGCCCCGAAGCCTGAGCGAACTATGAGATTTCGTATTTCCTCTACCGAACGAAAACGCGCATCCAATCTTAGAGTTCGCTTTTGTCGCCCTAAGTCAGCTTCGCCCGCAGAGATTAGGACATTTTCCCGAGAAATAGCTCCCTCTATGTCGCTGAATGCCAGATTGTGGGCTTGTAGGCGGGTCATATCTACATCTACTCGTATCTCTCGTTCCAGAGCGCCTACGATATCTACTCGCCGAATCTGGGGCAGGGCTTCTATACGGTCTTTGAGTTCATCCGCATATTTTTTGAGCTGCACGGGCGAGTAGTCCCCGGCCAGATTTATAGACATGATTGGGAACTCAGAAAAATCCACATCCGTAATCGTGGGCTCCTGCGGCAAATCCCTCGGAAGGTCTGCACGAGCCTTATCTACGGCATCTTTGACGCGGTCTTTACATTCCTTGGGATCTTCGCTCACTGAAAATTCCACTACTATGGTAGAAACGTCTTGTTGGGAGTAGCTATTGATTTTCTCTATGCCAGCGACCCCCTTTAGACGCTTTTCAATAGGGCGCGTGATAAGATTTTCAATATCGCTCGGAGAAGAGCCCGGATAGACTGTATTTACCACAATCGTTGGTATGACTAAGTCCGGGAAAAGTTCCTTTGGCAAAGTGATGTATGAGCCTATTCCGAAGAGAGTGATTAGAATGGTGAGCGCATATATGGTAGTACGATTCTGGGTCGCCCAACGCGTGGGGGCAAAGAGTCGCATAGCACAGGAAACGCTATAAACTATAAGAAAGTTCCAAGTTTCCAGTTTTACTTCTTTTGCTGAGAGAACCTATCTTTGCGATATGCTCATGCGCCTGACGAGCGCGAGTCTTCTGCTGGCATATCTTTCAGCGCAGCCTTACACTTACGGAAACGAGTGGATACAAACGGGTGCGCCTTACATTAAGCTGATTTTATGGCGGGATGGCGTCTATCGCGTCAGTGCGAATCAACTGGGTATCTCTGTCAGCTCGGCGAGCCTGAGACTCTTTTGGCGGGGAAGTGAGGTGCCGATTTATGTCGCTGATGGGGGTGATGGACTTTTTAGCGGTTCAGATTACATAGAGTTTGTTGGCCATCGTAACGATGGAGAGCCAGACTCTGTGGCGTTTAGGCATTCCATCCTCCTCCAGAGACAGCCAGGTATTCATGGAAATCCTCTCATGTCTCTAAATCATAATGACACCTCAGCTTACTTTCTCACTTGGGGCGGCGTGAATGGGCAGCGCCTCCAAACCTACACAGACCCAAACGTCCTGACACGACCTACTCAAAATTGGTTCTGGTGGCGATTCGTGGAGAGCTTCCATTGGGCAGGTTATTGGTGGGGACCTCGCAGCTATGAGCAGGACAATAATCCCATGTATATCCTTGGAGAAGGTCGTGGTGTAGGACTCAATCCGCTCAGCCGTTCGTATAATCTCCCTGGCCCGCGTACAGATGTGGCTTCGCAGTTTTATGTAGAGCTGTCTCATGCTTCTCTGACGCCCTCGGGCACGATGAGCTTAGAGTGGCGCGTAGGGAGTTATACAGCAGCTTCAACCACAGTAAATGCGCCGTATTATTTCCGCCCATATTTCAGCATTCCTATAAACTTTTTGACCCCCTCGCTTTCTATAACTGTCTCCTGCCCAACTTCTGGTTACCGGGGCGAGTTTTTGCATTACGCCGCTGTAACATATCCTCGTCAAGCAACGCTGGGGAGCCCTGACACCTTTCTAAGGATAGGTGTAATCAATCCCACAGCTGCACCCCTTACCTTAGTCCTTAGCAATGTCCCTATAAACGCCGGGGACTCCCTGCTCGTATATGACATGAAACATGGCTACCGCTGGCAAGCCGTATTCAGCGGTTCGCAGTGGTATATCCCCCTCCCAGGTATCGCTGATACCTTTCCTCTGTACATCATAAGAGGGCAAAGTATCCAAACCCCAATTGTCCGTAGCGCTATCATTGAGGACTACACTAATACCTCTGGTGCCGAGGTGCTACTTGTTACCCATCGGAGTTTAGCTGCATCTGCTATGGCATATAAGCAGTACCGAGAAACCCATCCTACCAATCCCAGGTCTGTGCTAATCGCATATACAGACGCAATCTATGATGAGTTCGGTTGGGGTCGGGTGAGCCATCCCCTGGCCATAAGGAATCTCGTTCGCTGGGCATTAGACCACTGGAACATCCGCCCTAAGTATCTCCTTCTATGGGGAGACGGGGTAGGCCTCCAACGGATAGGGTATGGACAGACTCCCCCTGCTTTTCATCTCGTGCCGGTTTTTGGATATCCGGCTTCTGATTGGGGGTATGTATCAGATTTTTATGGGCAGAGAGATATCATTCCCACGATCCCGGTGGGACGGGTCACGGTTCAAAATGACAACGAAGGATTCATCTATATAGATAAACTGCGCACCTATGAAAGCATGTCTAATCCGTCCTGGCTCAAAGCCGCCCTTCATTTAGGGGGAGGCAGCGATGCGATAGAGCAAGCTCTGATTAGTTCGCAGCTTATAGCATGCCAGCAAGTGTTTGAACAAAGTCCATATTACGGACAGGTAACCTACTACCAGAAGCGCACCGGTGGCATGCAGGCCCCGCCTGGCAGCCCCACTATCAAGGAACGCGTAGATAGTGGGGTAGTGATTTTGCAGACCTTCGGACATTCAGGTGCAGAAATCTTTGATGTAAATTTCTACGAGCCAGTAGATTATGATAACTGGGGGCGCTATCCGCTCGTGATTGTAAATGGCTGCTATCAAGGCAACTTTGACGAAATCGGCGTACTAAGTAAAATACACAGTGAGCGCTTCTTATTAGAACCTGGACGGGGGTGCTTGTGGTATTTGGCTCTATCTGGAGCAGGCTTTATCGGCCCCCTGGGAGTGCAGACGCTCCGCATATACGAGGTGCTCTTCCGCGATTCAATCAATATACCCGTAGGGGATGGAATTGTGGAGGCATTTCGCCGCTTAGTAAATAATGGGATAGGGGCTTTTGAGTATTATCATATTGCAGCTCAGCCGCTTCTCGGTGATCCCTGTGTACGTCTGGCAGGTCCTACTCGTCCTGACCTTGCAATTACTGCAGGGGATGTGCGCGTGACGCCCACAGAACCATCTGCTGAGCAAAATAGCTTCCGACTATTCATCCGATATCGTAATCTGGGCATAGCATTTTCGGATAGTTTCACTGTGCAGGTAAGTCACCGTATAGTCGCCACAGGACAACGATTTACCTATACCTACCGCCGAGCGCCTTTCGCTCGGGTAGATAGCTTCGAGATTGTACTCCCAGCCCTTGTCGGTGAATGGGCTGGTATAAATGAGATAGAGGTATTCGTGGACTCCGACGATAATCTACCTAATGAGCTCCGAGAAGACAATAATCAGGTACGGATTGAGTTTTTTGTACGATCTCCGCGTCCATTAGCTTTATACCCATGGCCTTATGCTGTCATCAATAAGGACTCTATCGCCCTTGTAGCTGCTACATACAATCAAAGCATTTTTTCGCCCCAAGGCTACTACTTTGAGATAGATACCAGCTATCGCTTCAACTCTCCCATGCGCTATCAGAGCGGGCTGGTCGCTGGCACGACGGTTTTTGGACGCTGGGAGCTGCCATTCCGACTACGAGATAGCGTCGTATACTACTGGCGAGTTCGGTTAGAGGGCAGCGGCCCCCAAGAATGGACGACCCAGTCATTTCAGTACATCCGTGGACCAAAAGAAGGCTGGGGGCAAAGCGCACGTCCGCAATTCTTAGAAAACGAGCTAAACGGACTGAGTTACGCCGCTCCGACTTTTCAGTGGGGATTTACCCAGAGAACTGTTACAATAGAAGCCCGAGACACCTATACGCCTTTGGGGTCTCGTCGCTTCCTTGAAAAGAATGGTAATATGCTCTCCTTGGTTGCCAGTCACACTTTGAATGCGGGATGGTGGGAAGGAGCTCGCCAACCAGGTGTTTTTATTGCAGTATTTGACCCTATGACCTTTGAACCGTTGGAGTCGGATCCGCTATTTGGAGGTTGGCGATTTTTCTGTGCGGGTTTCTGCTATCATCGTTACTCTCCTGCTTATTATCAGGTCCATATGACTACGGACGCTATGATAGATTCTTTATGGGCTGTAGTTCAGCGAGCACCGACAGGCTCGCCAGTCGTAATTTTATTTACCGCAGGGCATAATCCATCTTCATGGACGCCTCGAATGACCCAAGTCCTCAGTGCCATAGGGGCTACTACAAATCCCTACAATCTCACTCTGCGTTCCAAAGGAATCATATTCGGAATAAAAGGTGGGATTCCTGGCACGGCTTCGGAGAACTTCTGCCCCGACACGGTATCCTGCGCTCTTCAGAAAGAATACCAAGTCGTGCTTCCTCTGGGATGGATGCACTCTCCGCGTATCCCAAAGCCTGTGCAGTGGGAAGAAGCGTTTTTCGCCTTTGATAAACAAGGGGGGCGAGACACGATTACCATGTCTATTTATGGCATTCGGGCAGATGGTTCTCAAGATACTCTCTACCGAGAGGTACCGCAAACCAGCGTATATGACCTTCGTCCGTATAATACACCGTATCAGGAGCTTCGTCTCGTCGGGCGATATGCCAGCAATACTACTGGCACCACTCCTCAGCTGAAATACTGGTATGTGCTCGTACAACCCTTTACAGATATCGCCATTGATCCTGCCCTTCGGTGGGTTCTGCGTCGAGATACGGTGGAGGAAGGTGAGAATGTGTCCGTAGAAATCGGACTGCGGAATCTACTTTCTGCCCGCACTCCCGATAGTGTAGAGGTAGTATTTTTGGTACAAAAAGCCTCTGGTACCTGGGATACTCTCGGATGGCAGAAATACGCACCATTAGATGGATTGGATACCACCGTGGTCAGATTTAGTTTCTCTTCGGTAGGATTAGGGGGGAATAATCGCTTACGGATTATCGCCAATCCGCGCCCGCTTTTCGGCGAGCGCACCTTCATCAATAACCGATGGGAGACGAGCTTTTTCGTCTCTACTGATCGTATCAATCCCGTTGTAGATGTCTTGTTTGATGGCTATCGCATACAGAATGGCGATTTAGTCTCACCCCAGCCTGTGATTACCATAGAAATAAAGGATGAAAACCGCTATCTTGCGCTGGACGATACAGCGTCGCTAAATGTGCGTTTGCGTCGGGCAGATGACCGGAGCTTAGGCGAGCGCATCTCATACAGCTCTGGACGGCTGACCTTCACACCTGCCACACTTCCCGATAACCGCGCCAGAGCCGTATTCCGTCCAGATCGTTTAGAGAATGGCGAGTATATTCTAAGCGTGGAAGCTTTCGACAAAAAACGCAATCGGTCGGGCGCCTCTCCATATGAAGTGAGATTTCGCATCATCAACGAAAGCTCTATCACTCAGCTCATCAACTATCCTAATCCCTTTTCCACCAGCACAAGATTTTACTATGAGCTCACTGGCAGCGTTCTGCCTGAGGTTTTTCAGATACATATCTACACCATTACGGGGCGATTGGTGAAAGTTATAGACCTCAAAGCGCTGGGAGAGGTGCGTATCGGGCGCCACTTGACAACCTACGCTTGGGATGGCACAGATGAATACGGAGATCGCCTGGCGAATGGAGTGTATATGTACCGCGTGATTTTACGAATGCCCGGAGAGCAGCCGATAGAACGCCGAGACGAAGGCCTGTCTTCCTATTTCAAAGGAGGTTGGGGAAAAATGGTCTTGATGCGATAGAAACTTGCATACGGGAGAAAAGTCATATCTTTGCCTGCGCTGCGGCAGTAGCTCAGCTGGTAGAGCGCAACCTTGCCAAGGTTGAGGTCGCGGGTTCGAGTCCCGTCTGCCGCTCTATCTCGCCGAGGTGGTGGAATAGGTAGACACGCAGGACTTAAAATCCTGTCGCCTGAAAAAGGCGGTACGGGTTCGAGTCCCGTCCTCGGCATGCGATGGATAATTCCTTCGCAGACTTCTTGCGTCAGAAGCGTATAAACCCAGAACTATGGGCACAAGGCGAAAGTGAAATGGAACGCCGTTTGCATGAACTGGCTTTTGAGACGCTGGGTAAAGTAGTATATGAGCAGCGATATCTGTTTTACTTTAATCGGTGGCGCAAACTATATCCCCTCTTAGAAGCTTCCAATCCCTCGGGTACTTAGCCCGCCGCTTACTGCTGGGACAAGGGCTACGGCGGCAGAGGTTTATTTTCCTCCTGCAGATTAGCGCCATAGCATTAAGCAGCGGCGGCGCCCTCCTCATTCTCACGTTATCTCATAGTTTCCGTTCCGTTATCACGGATAGATTGTACGGATACTTCGGTGGGCTATGGGTGCAATACTACGCAGGAGAGCAGGCAAACGAGCCTCGCCCCATCCAGCGCTTCTATCTGAACCGTCTGAATGCGCAGATACAACCGGCTATTCACTTACCAGTATTATTAGAAAGTTCGGAGGAGAAATACGAAGGCGTACAGCTCATCGCCGTAGAGAAGTCCTGGTGGACAAATCCTCTCTGGCAAAGTAGTGTAAGCATGCCCTCTGTAGAATGGACGGAAGAAAGCGGAATCGTGCTCTCAAAGCGGCTGGCCGAACGGCTCGGCGCACGCCTCGGCGATAAAATCACGCTCATCTGGCTGGCAGAACCCCCTCGCTTGCGTCGCCTTCCCGTGATTGGACTATATGATGCGCATATTGAGGAAATAGACAGGCGTGTCGCTTTCGCCCCCTTACCCTTAGGACAGAGGCTTTTAGGATGGGATTCTTCTCAGGTACAGATTGGCCACATATACATTCATCGTCCAGAGGCTCAAAAGGCAATCGCTGAGTCCCTCATCCAAAACCTCCCTTCATCTTATGAGCTCGTTCCGATTCAGAATATCTTCCCCGATATCTTTGGATGGCTGGGCCTTATTGAGCAGAATGTCCAAGTTATATTAGGGATTGTTCTGGGCCTCAGTTTTTTCGCAATCGCTTCGGGTTTTTTAGTCCTACAATTTTCCCAGCGATTACGGTATGAGGTTTTGTGGGTACTGGGGGCTGAGCCGTTTCATCTACGATATATCATTCTTCATCAAGCCATTCTCTCTGTCATGCTTGGTACGCTTATAGGGGTGATATGGGCGAGCCTTCTCTTATGGACACAGGCTAAATGGGGCTGGTTTCAACTAGACCCCGAGAACTACCTTTTATCAGCTGTACCCGTGCGGTGGCACTATAAGCCTTACTTGTATGTAGTGGGTACCGGCTTTTTGCTCTCAGTAGTGCTGAGCTGGCTGACTTATCCCAGAAAGCGAACCATACGTCTCTTAGCCCAGGCAGAATAGGATGTACCTTTGCGCAAAATGCGCAGCCTCTTAGCTGGGTTAATAGGTATAGCTTTGAGCCAACGCACCCCTCTGCCCCCCTATATCAATACGCCTCTACACGAGAGTGCCCCTGTGCTTTCTGCTGACGGACGACAGTTGTACTTCTGGCGATTAGACGACCCCGTAGGATTTGGGGCCCAGGATATTTTTTGTACAACATGGAATGATACTATCGGAGATTTTGCCCTGCCTGTCCATTTAGGAAGCGGGGTGAATGACCCCCGCGGAAACATTCCGTTCAGCATTACACCAGATGGGCAGAACTTACTGGTATATAAAGAGTTCCGCAACCCCCGGAATCCCTGTGAACTTGGCATATCTAAACGGCTTTCTGGTGACCTATGGAGCGCGCCTATCCAGCTCAAGATTCAAAACTTTCAAAGTGAAAGTGGCAGTTCCCTTACCGCCGCTATGGGATGGGACGGTCGCACGCTCCTTTTATCTATGAAAAGCTATGGCAGCTTAGGGGGTGAAGACTTGTATGTTAGCTTCTATAACCCCGAACAGAGGCTCTGGTCCGAACCGATGCATTTAGGGCCCATAGTGAATAGTCCCGGTGATGAGATTACCCCCTTTTTAGCCCCTGATGGACTCACTATGTATTTCTCCTCAAATGGACGCCCAGATTCCAAAGGAATGGATATTTACATGACCCGGCGACTGGATGAAAGCTGGAAACGATGGAGCCCCCCTCAACGCTTGCCTGAACCTATCAACTCTGCGGCAGAGGATTACTATTTCAAGTTCGCCGCACTCAAGCCTTCCATAGGATATTTCGTCTCAACTGACTCCATAAACACGCTTGGTAGAGAAATCTACCGCGCGCCTATTCCTCCAGCTTTTCAGCCCAGGCCAACTGTACTTGTTCAGGGTAGAGTATTGGAGCGTGATACTCGTCGTCCGATCCCGAATGCCGAGGTGCGGTATTATGATCTTATTGAGCAAAGGCTGGAAGGAACGGCCGTCTCTGCTGAGGGTACAGGCGAATACCGACTTCTCCTACCGCTCGGGTCCTTATATGCTATAATCGTACTCAATCCAGGTTACTTCAGCATCAGCGAACAGATAGACCTTCGAACAGGCAGTAGTAAGAGTGCCTTTGAGAAAGACATTATCGTCGCGCCTCTCCAAGTGGATGAGACTTTTCGTTTGAATGGCTTATACTTCGATGTGGGGGACAGCACCCTCAGGCCTGAAAGCGAAGTGGAGTTAGAAAGGCTATCTTGGCTACTCAGTGACAAGCCCACCATGCGCATAGAAATAGTCGGACATACTGACAGTGTAGGGGGGCTCCAGCGCAATATGGAGCTCTCATGGCGCCGCGCAAATGCCGTTGCTAAGTATCTCATCGCACGGGGCATCCCGCAGGAGAGATTGCAAGTTATTGGTAAAGGGCCCACGCAGCCTATAGCCGATAATCGTTCTTCAGAGGGACGCGCTCTCAATCGGCGAGTGGAGTTTAGAGTACTCTCTCCGTAGGTGTATGCGCTTGAGATATTCCCTTCTGACGGGACGCGGAGGTCCCGTCCTCCGCCGTCTATCCGTTTCTATCTAATGCTCTGTGGCACTGGTAGAACTTCTTTGGCGCGAAATATCTCATTTATTTTCCTTTCTCTGAAGTCAAAAATCTCTTCCAAACGCGGTCGTATCACCCATGGGTGAAAGAGCCGGCCCACTTTGCCCAGTGGAAGCTTGTAATGAACTAAGTCTATCATCAGGACGCCTTCATTCGTCTCATGAAACTCATGCCTATGATGCCAGAAGGCATAAGGTCCGAACCGTTGCTCATCTACAAAGAAATATGGAGGCGCTCCCTGACGCGGTCCGTATAAATGAGTAATTTCAGTAACCCACCGCATGGGTATCCCCGCCAAAGGTCGCACGATGTATTCTATGATTATTCCTGCTTCCATGATAGGGGGCACTGAGGAAAGGATATCAAAGCCCATGTAGTCGGGAGTGATAGTTTTGAGGTTTTCAGGGCGGGAGAAAAAGTGCCAGACAGACTCTATCGGAGCAGGAATGAGCTGCTTGCGCATGAGACGATAAAGCATATGCAGGGTAGAACAAAATCAAAGACCTTATCGCTAATCGGCTCAGATATGCCGCAGCCACTACCTCAAATGCCAATGCCTAAGGCCTACCTCATCTATAAACTCGGCGGCTTGAAAAAGCCCTGCGGAATACCCATCTTCCTAAAGAAGCCGAAGTACCGGGCGGCTTTACAGAAGTAGCCGCTCGGGCTCCTCTAAGAGCTGCTTGAGCGTTTGAAGAAACTGAGCCCCTGTCGCTCCATCCACGACCCGATGGTCACATGACAGGGTCAAGCGCATGCGACGCTCAACGGCGATTTCATCGTTCGGCCGCACTACTGGAACAGCCTGAATGGCTCCTACCGCTAAAATAGCTGCTTCAGGTGGATTGATAACAGCGGTAAACTCCTCTATCCCAAACATCCCAAGATTAGACACGCTGAAGGTACTCCCTGTGTATTCTTCGGGAGAAAGTTTGCGTTGGCGGGCTTTTTCCGCAAGAGTTTGGGTTTCTTTGGCAATCTCGGCAAGCCCTTTTCGGTCAGCGTGCCGCAGCACAGGTACGATTAGCCCCTCCTCCACAGCCACAGCAAATCCTATATGAATCTCATGATATAGACGAATAGACTCTCCTGTCCAAGAAGCATTCAAAAGGGGATGCTTGCGCAAAGCCGAGGCACAAGCCTTAAGAATAAAGTCGTTGAAAGAGATTTTGACATCGGAGAGTTGATTGAGGTGGGCACGCCACTGGGACACTTTTTCCATGGAGACGGATATAGTCAGGTAAAAGTGAGGCGCTTCTTGCATGCTGGCGGTGAGTCGGCGGGCGATTGTTTTTCGCATCTGTGTGAGCGGCTGGTCAGAGTATGCAGCCGAAGTTGGTAGCGCAGTCGTTGGCACAGAAGGCTTCTGAATATGCTGGGCTAAATGAGCTTCTACATCTCGGCGGATAATCCTGCCGCCCTCCCCAGTACCAGTGATTTCCCGGAGGTCTATGCCTTTCTCTCTGGCTATAGCTCGCGCCAAAGGAGAAGCTTTCAAGCGTCCTTCACCCTCACTCAGAGAGGAAGGAGCGGCTGATGTGGAGGGAGCTATACTCCCGGTAGAGCCGGAGACCGTTTCGGTAGGTACTGCGGTCTCCGAAGTCGTAGCAGAGGTAGAAACCTTGGAGGAACTCAGCAGGGCGGATATATCTTCCCCTGCTTTTCCAATGATAGCTATTACAGCGCCGATGGGGATTGGCTTGCCTTCTTCTGCACCGATATGAAGGAGGATGCCTCCTACGGGTGATTCAAACTCCATCGTCGCTTTGTCGGTTTCAATCTCGGCTAAAAGGTCTCCGGGCTTGACCGGGTCGCCTACTTTTTTGAGCCACCGAGCGATGACACCCTCAGTCATCGTATCGCTCAAACGCGGCATTTCTACTACCTCCGCCATAGGTCAGCGAATTTGGTGTGCTTGAGTCTCGTCGCGATGCTTCGCTAAATAAGGCATGAACGGCGTACCGCCTGTGCCTACTTCGGTGGGGTTCGTAACGCTGAGCTGGTGCTGCCTAGCGATATACTGAGCGGCATATTCCAAGTGTTTCGTGCGAAAGCGCTCTATCCAGTGAAGGCAGGTATTATACAGTTCCTTCAAAGCTGAGGTACGGCCGAAAAAGGTTCGGTCTATCTTCTGGCTTTCTATATCAAGGATAAACTGTCTATGCTTCGGTGGCATATACTCCAGCATTTCTCGCAAATAGGCACGCAGGGGATCATCAGCATGCTGGATACCTAAAGCGGCATCCAGCGCAGGAATGATAGAGCTCTGGGCTCCCGTTTCCCCACGAAACTGCTGGGGCTGCGAGTAGGCAGCTACCCCTTCATATCGGAGCCCATTTGGAAGGGCGGGATTATTCTTCCAGCCATGAATGTATGGACGCACTCGGTGATAGTATATGTAAGGGTCACATGCTTCAGGCATACGCAGGAGAATCGCATATACCCGCTCTAAAGCCCCGGCTATCTGGGAGAGCGCTTCTTCAGCAGTGGTGGTATTTTGCGTTTGATAAGCCTCTACTAAAATGGGTATAGCTTGAATGGCAGGGACAGCTGCTGCCTCTATGGCCACATGGATGAGAATAAACCACTCTTCATCTATGCCGCCCAAAAAGTTCTGTAAAAGGGCGATGTTATCCAGTGTGACGGGCCCCTCAGGTTCTAATCTGTACCAGTTATCTAACGCATAAGAGGCGTAAGAGAGCACAGGAGGACGTCCCAATCTTTGAGCTACGGTGTACCAGGGAAGGGCGATGTTCTCTGGAAGCGAATCCGAGGGCGTACTTTCGCCCCATACCCATGCATGCCCGAGATAAGAAAGCGCCTGCATGGCTCGGCGCCATTCCCCTTCTGTCCGTAGATGAGGGGTCGGGTCCAAAACGGGCATCTGTCGGAGAAAATGGCGTATGCGCCCACTCACGAGGAGCTTTGGTAGAGCATAAGCATATTCATCCCACACACTCAGGGCCGCCGGCAGATATCTCACAGGGTCCTGAGAAGGCAGAAATCCTCGCTCGCTGCTTATATCATAGGCCGATAGCACCAACATCGGACAAACTTATGCATTTTCGGAGGGGTGAAGCATAAACAGGTAGCTCAGGGTGCTCTTTGGAATGCTGCGGGTTATCTTTTGGGTGGAAGCCTCGCAGTCCTCTATCCAGTGCTTTTTGTCTACTGGCTCGGACGAAGTGCTTATGGCCTCGTCAGTTATCTGGCTCTGATTGTCAGCCAATCTTATCTCCTAAACCTTGGGCTTGGAGAAGCTATGGCCCAACGGCTCACAGTAGCTGTGTCTCGCGGAAATCTTTCAGAGGGAATCGCTTTTGTACGAGCGGCTTTGACTGGGGTATGGCTGATGAGTGCAGGTCTCGGCTTATGGTGGATGATTTTCGGTGTAGAGGGACTTTGCTTGATTTTACCATTAGAGGCGGCTGGGCAACGGCTGCTGTATAGCTCACGAGCATGGCTTCCCCCAGCGATGTGGGGCATTCAAACAGGTATGCTACTGAGCTGGATACCAATAGCGCTCGGTCGCTTCCGATCTGCGGCTGCGCATACCCTTCTCCAGACGCTCTGGCAGGCTTTTTTCCCGCTATTTATCCTGGCTATCAGCCCCATGCAATCCCCAGAAACCGCTCTAAAATCCATCTTTCTTGGCTACTTCCTCTATGGACTAAGTATGTGGATACTTGCATGGCGCTGGCTAAGCACTTATCCCCTCCCCGGTCAAATCGCACTGTTAGGCCCCCTTCTCAAAAAAAGCATATGGAGTGGTCTCCAAGGAATAGGCGCTATCCCCTACACATTCACGGAACGCACTCTTATAGGCCGTTGGGCTTCGCTTGAGTTGATGGGCTTTTATTCTGCAGTGCATTTCATTCTTTCCAAAGCCATCGCCATCGCAGTGAAAGGATTAGAAAGTCTTTTTCCGGTGTTTGGTTCAGTCGCTGATAGCCCTACTCGTCAGGTCCTTCGCCTCAGCCAGACGGTATGGTTTATTTCGCTTGGGGCCGGTATACTTACTCTGGGCGCTTTGGGCAGTTTGGCTTTACTTCTTCTGCTACTACCGGTACGGATAGAGCTCCACGAACGGGTCATCTTAGGCATGGGAATAGGTTTTTTCGTGGCCCAGTTACCCATTATTCCAATAACGACTTTCCTTCAAAGTCGCGGCTATTTCCGACAGCTTTTCTGGATAAACCTGCTGCCAATCGCCGCTGTTTTACTTTTATCGCCAATCTTCGTAGCTTATAGGCTCTTTTTTCTGGCGAATATCTTCGGAGCTGTGGGATGGATGGTGATTTACATTTTCTTTACTCTTGAAGGCAAAACTGCTCGTGCTCTCTGGCGTGCATGGGTTCTACCTACTTACGGAAAGATGCTCCTTGTATGTGGAGTAGGAATAGCGGCATATATCTTTCTGCCAAAATACATTGGGAGAGAAGTGGGAACTATCGGTGCAGCTGCGAGTCTGTGGGGCTTAGCGGTGGGGCTAATTCTCAGTGAAAAAAGTGGCTCTCTATGGGGGGCTAAGCGAGACCTCCTCTTTCAGACGCTTCTGTCAGTACGGGGTTTAGCCCAGAGTATGCGGGGGGGTTTCTTTCGCCCACTGCGGAAGGCTTCGCCGAATAATCGGTAAAAGCGTCTCCTCTATCGGAACAATCCATGGGCTCTCTACGGCAAGTGTATAGGGCACAGGCAAATGGGGATATTCTTTCAATAGATGCTCGCGCACCCGTAAAAAGCCTAACGAAAAAGCGCTATACGAATACTCCCGAAGATAACTCAAATGTATCGCTACCTGTTGAGTATCAGCCGTGTATAAATGCCGAATCTCATAGACATACACACGAATGGTAGACTCAGTGCCTCGCCGCAGAAATAAATACCCCTCGTCTCTGTGAAGCGGAACAACCCCCACTGCATGCACCTCTAAGGTGTGCGCAATCGTATCAAATAGGTTTTTCCCCTCCTCAATAGCGCTCTCTAAGCGCGGGAGCGAGAAGCTAACTATATCCTCTAAGGTCGCTATTTGAGGGTCATCCTCCGAAGAGACATGGTGAAGTTCCTCAGATATGCGTGTCATTTCCATGTAGGAAGCGACGAGGTCCCCCAAAGAGGGATATACTTTCTGGGCTAAAAACTCCTTGCTGACTTTCCTTAGGTAGGCGAGCAGGCGATACTGCTGATACTCAGCATCAAACAGCTCTTCTAAATACCAGCCGGGACGTAGCCGTTCCATAAGGAACTATACGGCAAAGCTCGTACCGCAGGCGCAAGTACGCGTAGCATTCGGATTGATGAAATGAAATCCCTTACCCTCCAGCCCGTCCGTAAAATCCAGTTGTGTGCCTGCTAAGTAGAGAAGGCTTTTCTTAGGGACAATTAGCTCTATCCCTTCGGAGTGAAATGAGAGCTCACCCTCCCTCAGTGTGTCAGCAAAACTAAGGTCATAAGTCAGCCCAGAGCACCCACCGGCTTTAACCTCTATCCGAAGACGAGGGTGAGTATAGCCCTCTTCGGCACATAGCCGATGAATATGTGCCGCAGCACGAGGTGTCACGGAGAGCATACTCAAATATACAAAAAATCATCATGTACCCGTTCAGGACAATCTTTTAGGGCGCGTTTATGCCTCTGTTAGGAGCTTCACGGCGGTTTCAGCTGCGGCCATAGCGCCCTCTATATACCCCATCCATGTGACGGCGCGTTCTGTTCCGCACCAATATAATGGAGGAATAGGCTGGCGCAGACTCTCTCCGAAGTAGCCCCATCCCCCAGGAGGGAAAAATCCCGCATAACATCCGCCTATCAGGGGATCATCTGCCCAAGTTTTGTGATAAAGCCAGCGGGGATTTCGCCCGAATATTTGACGAATCTCCCCCGCATAGTACGCTTGCCTCTCTTCTGGCGAGCGATGCAAAAGCCCTCGGGCGACTTTCCCCACGCCAAAACCAGTAATTTGACCATAAGAGCCATCTTCCGGAGAAGTGTCAAATGTAACCCGTAGAGCCCCTTCCAAGCGCAGCACATGACCGCTTAATCCCTCCTCCCGCCAGAAAGGCCTGTCAAAAATCGCTATTACTTTCGTGACTGTCCCCATCGGCATACGCTGGGGAAGCTGTGCATATACTGGCGGCAAAGGCGGACTAAACTCAATAGTTTTCATCGCAGCAGGCGGTATGGCGAATAACGCCGTCCGGGCGTTGTATGTTTTGTTTGTTGTACGCAAAGAGACCTTGTCTGCTTGCCAGAGGATAGAATACACCCGCTCATGAGTTATCCATGGCACCTGTTGGGCTATGCTTTCTATGAGCGTGGCTGCTCCGTAAGAAAACTTGAGTTCTTGCGCTCCGCCCTCAGCTTCAATCAGGGCTTCTAAGCTGCCAGCACTTCTAATGTAAAAGAGCGCATGCCAAAGAGATACTTCTGCTGGCTCGCATCCGAGCACAGTAGATAGCCCTATGGCGAAGGCTTCGTACGCCTGTGTGGTAGTGAAAGTTCGGCGCATCCACTCAGCCAGAGTGATCTCATCCCATGCGGGCTGATAGATTTCCCATGGTCTGATTGGAGAGACATTCTGCGCCATCTTCTTAAGCTTTGCTAATCCCCAACCTAAATCCAAAAGTGCCGCCCAGGAGAGCTTAGGGATAGTTCCATGGTATCGCCGGCGCTTACGGTTGGTTATGAGGAGGTTTGCCCCGTCGGTATAGGTCCTATGGACGGGTATCTTGTATGCGTTTATCCAGTTCAGAAGCCGGGTATGCTGAGGCCCTATCCACTGCCCTCCTAAATCTATCGGATGTCCCTCTGGGGTATATGTAGTATGTAGTCGTCCGCCTAAACGGGATGCCGCCTCTATTACCTGTACATTCAATCCCTTTTTCTGCAGAAGATAAGCAGCATACAAGCCACTTATGCCTCCGCCCACTATAACCACATCCAGCATTTTTCAAAAGTAAAGCTATATTCGTCTTATGTACAAAAGACTTGCGCTAATCCTCACAGGCGCGCTCATACTCATAAGTCTGACTTATTGGCTCCTCATGCAACCTATGAGCTGCGATGCGCAGTTTAGTATGAAATCCCTGACGATTGAACGGGTAGGCTCTGGGCAAAGGACGATTGTGGGATTTCAGCCATACTTAGAACCCGCAGATTACGCCTGCGTTGAGCGGTTTGAGCACAAGCTGTCTGCATATTTGGATTCTGCGCGGGCGGTAGGTTGCTTGCCAGAGAGCGCGATTGTGGCTTTTCCGGAATACATCGGGACATGGCTCGTACTCTTGGGAGAGCCGGCTGGGTGCTTTCGTGCCCAGACTCTAAATAGTGCCCTCACATGGGCAGTTTTACGCCAACCCTATCGCTTCTGGACATTTTATCAAAAAGCTACCAAGGAGGGGTGGGGCGACCCTGCTGCGGTGGCGGCTTTTCGTTCGAAAGCCCCTCAAATGGCAGAGGCATTTCATCAGGTTTTTTCTCGTCTCGCTCGCTCTTATAGGGTATTCATAGTCGCAGGTTCCATAGTACTCCCGGGAGCTCGAATAATAAACGATACCCTACACATAGACCCTGCAGCCCCCTTGGAAAACGTTTCTCTCTTTTACTATCCCGATGGGCATGCCGACCCAAAGATTGTGAAGAAGGCTTTTCCGATTGCGCAGGAGTTGGGCTTCACTCGTCCAGGAAAGGTCGAAGACCTACCTATTTATGAAACACCTTTGGGACGGATCGGGGTGCTGATATGTGCAGATAGCTGGTTTCCAGCGAGTTACAAGTCTATGGGAAAAGTAGATTTGCTCATTGTACCGTCATACTTGATGGGTGACTCCTGCTGGACCTCCCCATGGCGGGGCTACAGTGGCTGGGCCACTCCTGATGATGTCTCTCGTACCCAAATAACCGAAGGAGAAGCCTGGCTTACCTATGCGATGGGCGGGCGCCTTCCCTCTCACAATCCCAATGCCATAGGGATGAATATCTTTCTTAAGGGACGATTCTGGGAGTTAGGGGCAGACGGTCGGGCCGTTTTCGTTTCTGATGGCAAGGTCTCTACGTCAGAGGCCGACATCATTTGCTTGAAGCTGCGATAAACCAGAACCTCTGTCTTTTTTTCCTCTCCCTGAATAAGGGCATCCTATGTGTGACCGTTTTTTTCTTCACAAGCATATAAATCCATCTACAATAGGGTACGCAATAACCGACAAAGTTAGGAGCGGACAAGCTTGTAGTTCCATCTATGATGTGTGAAAAAAGTGTTACATTTGCACCGCTTATGCCGATGCCTAAGATAGAACCGATAGAGCTGGAGTCTCAAATCCGTCAAGTACGCCGAATACTGATTTTAGAGCTGAACCGCTATAAAGTGACTGGTAAAGCCAACTTAGACGAAGCTGAAATTCTCAAAGGTTTAGACACACTCCGTTCTCTGGAGCGCAAAGGGATAAGGAACTTGGACTATTACGACCTGGCTCGCTTCCAACGAATACTACTCAGGCTCCCTGCCTCTCAAAACTAATATCCTTCATCTAAAAAAGTATTCAGCCTACCCTGGGGCATGAGCTCAGGGTGGCGAGCGTATTGGTCTTATTGGCTGCTCATAACAGTTTCTCTTGTACTTTTTGTAAAACTAAGTCCTTTTTTGCCTGAAAAGTGGGAGCGGATTATGCTCCCTGAGATGGAAGAGCCTGCTATGCCTTCGGGGAGCCAAACACTCATTACCATCAAGATTCCTCCACCAATAAGGAGAGAACAAAAATCATCTAAAAAACAGACCACCGAGGAGATAGAGAAAGACACCAGCACTTCGTCCGAACGCATACTGCTGATAGGTGATTCTATGATAGAATGGCTCTGTCGGCGGTTAGCAAGCTGGTGTAAGGCGCAAGGTTACCAGCTTTATACGGTTATATGGCCCAGCTCTGGGATTATGTGGTGGGGACGCTCTGATACACTCCGAAGGTTCATAGAAGCTCACCGCCCTACATATATCCTGATATCTCTGGGCTCCAATGAACTTCTCGTTCCTGGCGTAAAAACCCTCGAGCCGTATTTAGAGCGGATTTTTGAGCAGGTAGGCGATATTCCCGTAGTGTGGATAGGTCCGCCTGCATGGACTAAGGACAAGGGCCTGATACGCATGCTAAAAGAGCGTATGGGACCTGGGCGTTATCTCTCTTCTGAAAGGCTTATTATGGAGAGAGCTTCTGATGGGGCGCATCCTATTCCCAGTGAAGCATACAGATGGGCTGATACCCTTGTGAGTTACCTCCGAGATTCCGCTCTCTATCCTTTAGCTTTTTCTCAAAGCCCGCCGCCTCAGCTTACGACTATTCCGCATAGGACTTACCTTCTCAAACCGCATGCCCCTTGATTGGCAAGCCATCTGGCGTTCATTATTTCTCTATCAGGAAAATGAACCGATGCTCTTTCCCACCCTTACGTTTTGGGTGTGGGCTATCGTAGTGTTTGGCTTCTACGGCGTTGCTATGCAGCTGCATCGGCGACGGTGGGGGCTTCTATGGCTTCTGGTATTCTCAGTATTCTTTTACTACAAATCGGCAGGTGGGTTTGTCATTATATTTTTAGGCCTCTTAGTTTTAGAATACCTGCTGGTCCTATGGATGAAAAGTAGTAGAAAGCCCTCTCAGCTGGCTTTCTGGTCTGCTATCATCATCCCCTTGGGTTTTTTGGGGTACTATAAATACACCCTATTTTTCATCCAAAACTGGAACTATCTAACAGGTAGTCGTATAGAGGCGCCGGATATTTTCCTCCCAGCCGGTATCTCCTTCTACACTTTCCAAATGATAAGCTATGTCGTGGATGTCCGGAGGAATCGCATTTCGCCCAGCAGCTTTTGGGATTATGCGTTGTATATTGCCTATTTTCCACAGCTGGTAGCAGGGCCCATTGTACGAGCTGAACATTTCCTCCCCCAACTTTCTAACCCACTCATAGACTCAGAACAGATAGGTCGCGGCTTTTGGCTCGTGCTTCAAGGTTTGGTAAAGAAAGTAGCCTTTGCTGACTATATCGCTCAGTATAACGACCTTATCTTTGCTAATCCGAAAGGCTATTCGGGGTTAGAGAATCTTTTCGCCATTTACGGATACGCTCTACAGATATTTTACGACTTTTCAGGCTATAGCGATGTAGCTATCGGCATCGGACGCATGATGGGATTTGACTTAGGTGTCAACTTCGCTAAACCTTATCTATCTACGAGCATAACGGAGTTTTGGCGCAGATGGCATATCAGCTTATCTTCTTGGCTGCGGGATTACTTGTACATTCCTCTGGGAGGTAATCGGCGTGGAGTGGTCCGAACCTATGTCAATCTTTTTCTCACTATGCTTATAGGCGGCTTATGGCATGGGGCATCTTGGAGATTTGTGGTCTGGGGAGGGGTACATGGACTTGCCTTGGCTGTACATCGGGCTATCTACGGAAAAGACATTCCCCCTCGGTCCGTCGGCCGCCGCCTTATGGGATGGTTTTTGACCTTCCATCTCGTGTGTGCGCTGTGGGTTTTCTTCCGTGCCAGTGACTTCAGTAAAGCAGTGGCGGTTCTATCCCAGGTAAGCACCGATACCCAGATTAGCCATTTACTACCCCTGATAGAAAGACGCAGTTTGTTAGTGGGGCTTGTTCTACTGGGGTATATTCTACATACTGTACCGATGATCTGGGTGGAGCGGGTAGAGAAACTTTTTGCCCGTAGCCCGTTTTGGGTCAAGGTTACTGCATTCATTGGCGTAATACAGCTTATCTTAGAGATGAGGCAAACATATGTTCAGCCGTTTATTTATTTTCAGTTTTAGTGCTGTTATTTTCAGTGGGGGGTGCTCGTCGGCTCCCACCAGCCTTCCCATAGAAAAATCCCTGTCCCAAGACACGCTTTATCTAAGTCCTCTTCAAAAGCAAGGCGCTGAGGTACAGGTATCTCCTTTGCGCGCCGAGGTCGTCCGAGAGCGTGTGCGTCTAATAGGGAGGACGATGGTTTTAGCTCATTCTCAGGGACGGGCGCACAGTAGGGCAGAGGGCACAGTAGAGTCTATTCTCGTCCGAGAAGGACAGTTTGTTCAGGCGGGACAGGAGCTATTCCGGATATACAGCGCGAGCGTCATAGAGCTTCAGAGGCAGTTTTTGGAGTTATATGCGCGTTGGCGCGCCGTGCAGAAGCGCCTTGCCTTACAGGAAGGTCTATCGGCACAACGAGTTATATCTCAGATGGAGCTGCTCCAAAGTCAAGCTGAGCTGCAACAGCTGGGAGTCCAGATTCAATCCATTCATAGTCAGCTGCGTCTGCTGGGCTTAGAGCCGGATACAACTGGGCGTATTCGGCTGCTTTCGGTACGAGCTCCTATTGCAGGATATGTTACTTATATAGGTGCTTCTATGGGAGAATACATTCGTCCCGAGCAGCCACTGGCTTTTATTGTCAATCTAAGTGATATTCATGCGGACCTACATATATCCGAGCGAGAGTTGGCTTGGCTGAAAGAAGGAATGCCAGTGGAGCTCAGGCTTCCTGGTCTACCCCAGCTGTCTCCACTTTACTCCAAAGTTGAGTATATCGCTCAGGTGGAGGATAGTACGGGGCGGCATCTTTTAGCCCATGTGCGCGTACCGCCTACGCCATATCCGCTCTTCGCAGGTACTCCTATTGAAGGGTTCGTAGAAAAAGAACTTGGCCGACACTTCGTTGTGCCGCGCGAAGCCTTAGGCTATCATGGAGGACAGGTATACGTATTTGCCCAGGAAGGCGACCGCTATGTGCCTTTGGTCGTGCAGGTTAGCTTCATAGATAGCTTAGCACTCATAGAGGGGAAGCAGCTCCGAGAGGGGCTACCCATAGTACAACGCGGGGCAGCATTTTTAGCTTCGCAGCTCTGGCAAGTCGGAGAAGAATAACTACCTTTGTAAAATGAGGTTTCTCCTGATAGGACTTCTTGGCGGTCTATGGCTGCGCGGGCAGTATATTCTTATTCCGATGGATGAAAGCCAATCCCAACATTTGCGGGCTTATGGGCTCGTTTATGGGTTACTTGCCCGAGGCGTACCCGTAGATTGGCTACTCAACTATCGGGGGGGAAGCTTCGCTTTCATGGAAGTAGGATGGGCTTTGTCGGAGCTCCAGCGCCGCGATATCCGCTATGAGCAGCTCTCTGTCAGCGATTATGGAGAGATACTGAGGTCTATTAGTCGTCCAGAAGTCAATATGGATGTTGTTCGCTTAGAAAAAGCCCCTCGTATCGCTGTGTATGCGCCTAAGTCAGCCGAACCCTGGGATGATGCGGTACAGCTTGTTTTGCTTTATGCGGAGATACCTTATGATATTATCTACGATGATGAGGTTCTATCTGGCAAGATTTCAGAGTACGATTGGATTCATCTACATCATGAAGATTTTACGGGTCAATATGGGAAATTCTTCACCTTCCGAGACAAGCCCTGGTATAAGGCGATGGTTCGTGAGCTCAACTTAATCGCCAATCGGTGGGGCTACCGCCGCGTTCCAGAACTCAAGCTTGCCGTGGTCAAAAAGTTGCGCGAATGGATACTCAGCGGAGGCTTTCTTTTTGCAATGTGCTCAGCAACAGATACTTACGATATAGCCTTGGCCGCAGAAGGTGTAGATATCGTCAGCGAAATTTACGATAATACCCCCGCCGATGCTCTCGCAAATACCAAACTCCGATATGACAACTGCATCGCATTTCACAACTTCACCCTACGGCTCAATCCCTACGATTACGAGTTTTCTGATATAGATACGGGAGAAAGGCGGCGGCAAGTTCGTGAGGAGCAGGATTATTTTACGCTCAGGGAGTTTTCTGCAAAGTGGGACCCGATTCCCACCATGCTCTGCCAAAATCATCGCACTACCATCAAAGGCTTTTACGGGCAAACCACAGGATACGAGATGAGTCTACTGAAACCGAATGTAGTGGTCATGGGCGAGTGCGTGCCGCTGTCCGAAGCACGATACATTCATGGCATACTCGGACGGGGCTTCTGGACCTTTTATGGAGGACATGACCCGGAGGATTATCAGCATTTTGTTGAAGAGCCTCCCACGGATGTGAGCAAATACCCCTCTTCGCCCGGATACCGGCTGATATTGAATAATGTTCTCTTTCCAGCGGCCAAACGCAAAAAGATGAAAACCTGAGCAGTTTTGTAAATCAGGTGCGATATTTGACTACTCAGGGTCAGCTCTATGCAGCATGAGCATTCCTAAGGCGTTTTTCTATTGCAGATGGAGAAAACTGCGTACATTTGTATTAGCCCAGCAGAGAGGCCCCCGGGTTGATTCCCTTCGGGTTGAGTCCCCGGGGGTTTATATTTTATGAGATGAGAAAGTATTTGGCTGAGGCAAGTTATAAGGCCGTTGGGGCGGCAGACATTCCCCACCTACACCCTCCCGAATGAACATCTGCCGAAAAGCTGCTGGTACTTGTGTGTTCGGGATGAAAAAAAACTTAGCTTGATTTTTCCTGTAGGCTATGCTCTTTATCTTTGAGATATGAAATGTTTTTTCGCACTCTGGATGGGCATTCCCCTTTCGGCCCAGCCGCTGCTCCATATGGCCGACAGCCTCCTCAAACAGGGGCGATATGCGGTGGCGCTTGGGCTGTATGACTCGCTTTTGCGGACGCAGACGATGCCTGATACCCTGCGTCTGCGGCTCTATCTAAAAGGCGCTGAGGCCTGGGAGGGAGTAAATAGACCTAAAGAAGCCCTTGACTGGATAGCTCCTGCTGAATCACTAGCCCTTCAGCTCAGGGATACGCTACGCTATGCCGAAGTGCTGGCTTGGAAGGGAGGTTTCTACCCCCAGCGTCGAGCTTATGCAGAAGGGGAAGCGGCGATCCAGCAGGCTTTCCGCTTAGTGGAAGCACAAGATGCCCAGAAGAGCCTGCTCTATGCGACGCTATGGAGGCGCTGGGGTCACATAGCGCAGGATCAGAGGGATTATCAAGGATCTGCAGAGCGCTATCGCCGAGCAGCTCAAGTACTGCAAGCTCTTGGGCTCACAGAACATCCCGACTATGCCCGCACGCTCATCAGCTTGGCAATTGCGTATCGGGCTCAAGGGCGATATGCGGAGGCAGAGACGCTGTACTTACAGGTAAGAGCGATTCAGGCGAAGGTACTGGGCATCGAGCACCCTGAGTATGCCCGCACGCTCAACAACTTGGCGAATATGTATGCGCTCCAAGGGCGATATGCGGAAGCGGAGACGCTGCACTTAGAGGTGAGAGCAATTCGGGCGAAAGTACTGGGTACTGAGCACCCTGAGTATGCTCGTACGCTCAACAACTTGGCAATTGTCTATAAGGATCAAGGGCGATATGCGGAAGCGGAAGCACTGCTGTCGGAGGCGAAGGCGATTTGGGCCAAAGTGCTAGGCACCGAGCACCCTGACTATGCCCGTACTCTCAACAACTTGGCGAATGTCTATAAGGATCAAGGACGATATGCGGAAGCGGAAGCACTGCTGTCAGAGGCGAAGGCGATTTGGGCCAAAGTGGTAGGCACTGAGCATCCTACCTATGCCCAATCAATAAATAATTTGGCACTTGTATATTACGATCAAGGACGATATGAGGAGGCAGAGGCACTGCATTTGGAGGTAAAAGCGATTTGGGCAAAAGTACTGGGCATTGAGCATCCTGACTATGCAGGTACGCTCAATAACTTGGCCAATGTGTATCAAGCTCAAGGTCAGTATGCGAAGGCGGAATCCTTGTATCTACAAGTGAAGGGAATTCAAGCGAAGGTATTGGGGAGGGAGCATCCTGACTATGCCCGCACGCTCAACAACTTAGCGATTGTATATAGGGAGCAGGGGCGGTATGTGGAGGCGGAGGGGCTACTTTTGGAGGCGAAGGCGATAAAGGCGCGGGTGCTGGGCACCGAGCATCCTGGGTATTACCATTCCTCCCTTTACAACTTAGCCCGTCTTTACCAGAAGCAGCGGCGCTATGGCGAGGCCGACACCCTTTGGCGGGCTGTGGTGCTCAAAACCTTTACCCGCATTCGCCGAGAGTTTCCCATGCTCTCTACTGCTGCCCGGCAAAACCTACTGGAAAATCTTCTGATGAGCCGTCTCTCTGGTTTTCAGCGGTATGTAGTAGAGAGACGAGAGCGAGCTGACCTGGTGGAGCTGGGGTATCGAGCGGCTCGCAGCTTAAAAGGCATTCTTCTCTCCTCCACCGAGGCCATGAAGCATCTGGTGGAGACCAGCCGAGATACGGTGCTCCGAGCCCGATACCATCAGTGGAAACGCCTGGCTGACCAGTACGCTTTTTTTGCCCTTCAAGAGAACTACGCAGCAGCGGACTCGCTGTGGAAGCGGCTTCAAGAAGCGGAGAGAGAGATTGTACTGCGCTTGCCTGAGTTGAGGGACTTTCTGCCTGACCCGGCGGGCGAGCCGCTGACGCCGCCGCTCCGCTCGGAGGAAGCCCTGATAGAAGTAATGCGGGCGCCCGCTGAGAAAGGAGACTCAATGCTGTATCTTTTCTACCTGCTTCTGCCAGAGGGGAGGAAGCACCGGCTTTATCTGCATGTGCTGTATGCGGACACGCTGTGGGAGCAGCGGG